>JBFGPT010000057.1:0-7527 GCA_041564575.1 Gammaproteobacteria bacterium
CCCACCTGTAAAAAATGTGGCTTTGCAACATGTTATGGAGGTTTTATGACTTTTGAAAAGCTTTTGTTCTAATAAATAATTGTTTTTATTAGTATTTTTTAATATTCATCGCCCTTGCGGTCTGCCGCTGATTTATCAGTTCCAGGGTTCACGCATGTAAATGAACTCGTCCGGGCCGTTGTAGACGCCGAAGGTGATCCGGCCAAACGGGTTGGCCGCGTCGAATTGCAGCCATTCCTGGTCTGATCCCGTGGCCGTGCTGAGATCCAGCGTCAGGTCGAGGCTGCCGGTTTTGCCTGCGCCCGGTGCCGCCACCGTCAGATGCGCGCCGCTGACCGATACACCGTTGACCAGGGTCGTCGAGGCGACCGGCTCGGTAACGGAGGTGTCCCCCGGCACCAGGTTATCTGCCGCCGAGACCTCGCCGAGCGAAGCATCAGCGGCCTGGTAGGTCGTACAGTTATCCAGGGTGTTGGTCTGGAACAAGCCGCCGGAAAAATACTGGGCCGTGATCGGCACGGGCAAGGGCAACAATTCCGAACCGAACACATTGCTGATGATGAGACGGCCCCAGCGTAGTTCCGTCCCCTGGATCATGGCATGGGTAAAATCATCGCAGCTGTTGTCATTGGTACTGTCAAAACAGACGATGCCGGTTGTCGGACTGGCGTTGTGGTCCGCATCCTGGAAACCGGCCGCCAGAAAGTTCACATCGACGTCGGCATCGAACGGCTCTTCCGGTGTATCCAGCGGCATGGCCTTCTGGTAGATAAACTCATCTCCCGCCGCGCCGGCATTCAGGGTTAAGGTGCCGATGCCATCAAAATCCGTATCGCCGCCCAGGGTGAAGCCGCCGCTTTGCGTGGTGGTTGGACTCAGCGAGGCCGCCGGTGCGGTGGCGCTGCCATCGACGTAATCCCGGCCCAGCGTGCCGCCGGTGAGTCGCCAGAAATCACCGCCATAGTTACTCGTGGTGACACCATTGCTGTTCAAGGCCGTAATCTGCAGCACCGGCGCCTCGGCAGAGGGCGTGTCGTTATAGTAAAACGGCTGATCCTGGTAGGTGAACCCGGTGCAGGCATCGCCGAAGGTCGGCGTGTTCTGCATGATGACGCTAAAGCGGTCCGGAATGAAGCGGCCGATGTTGGCGCTGGCCGAAGCCGCGATAGTTTCACCCAGGTAGTTCGGCGGCGAGGCCGTGATCGTAAAGACACCCACCTCGGAAAAACTCTGGTTTATCACCGTTTCTGATCCCAGGTCAGCATCGGCAATATCCAGCGAAGGCACGCCCAGTGACCCGGGACCCGGGCCAGCCGCCGGTTGGACCAGTGCGTGGGTCAAGGCAATAGTATTCAGCTCGAAGTTCGGTGTATTTACGTTGGTGCCGGTGCAGAACTGCTCGTTGGTCTCCCCGGCGGCTTCCCAGGTAACGCCGCGCACCGTCAGGTTGAAAAAGTTTTCCGCATCGACTGAACCGGCCTTTCTGAAGACACTGCAACTGGCAAACGGTGCCGTGGGATCGCTGCAATCCGAATTCGCATCCGTGCTCTCCACACAGAGGCCGGCCGGTTTGACGACAAAACCGGCATCACCACTTCTACCGACCGCATACTCCCCGGACGGTGAGCCGTCGTCCAGCAGTAATTCATAACGGGCGTGTAGTTGCATCAGGCCGGCATCTGGATAATTCAGAACAATCGTGGCATCGGAATTCGCGCCGAATTGCAGATCAACCGAAGTATAGGCGGCAACAGTTTGCAGGTTGCCGTTATCATCGCTGGTGGCAATATCAACACCACTGGACGTCGCCGGCGCGCTGTTGGTGATGTTCATCTGCAGGCCCTCGCATTGCGCCGGATTCCGGCATTCCGCGCCCAGGTCAATCGACACCACGGCGCCATTGCTGAAGATAGGCTGGCACACCGAAGGATCATCGTCCGAGGCGCGCACGGCCTGGATATTCAGGGTTGCCGCCCCGGGTCCGGTATCAGAGTCCTTGCCCGATATCTGTGTGGGAATGATGTTATTGCCGGCGGTGACGTTGTTGAAGATAAGCGCCGCGGTATGAAAATCGACACTGGGATCGTCCTCGGCCGGTATCGCCACGCCGGTCGTTTCATTCGGTGTCGAGGTGATATTGATGTTTACGGGCTCGGGGGCGACGCCGGCCAGCACCGGATAGTTGAACTGGATATCGACCGTACTCTGACCGACCTGGAATTCATAATCCGCGGTGCCGGCGCCCGGCACGACGTTCGTCGGCGCGCCGACGCTGGCCGCGCCCCAGGTCCCCAGGCCGGTGCTGCTTGCCAGGTTGATCGTGGTCAGTGCAGTATGGGCCACCGTGGCATTGCTGGCGTCCTTGGCCGTGATCGTTACCGTTACTGGCAGGCAGGTGATGCCGACACCCGGGCTGATATCTATGTCGTAATGATCCGGTTCGGAAACGGGACAGGGATGCGTATCCTGGCGCAAAGCGTTCAAAGACACCTGGCTGAGCGCGGACTGGTAGACACGCACCCAGTCAATATTGCCGGAAAAACCGAAATTGCTGTTATTTTCACCCGAACTGTTGGTCTCGCCACCGATCGAGGCCAGACCAGCGTCAAACCCGAACGTTCCCGAGTAGGTATTACTCGCCGTCACCAGATTACCGCTGGTATCGTACCGGTATATGGTTACGGTTTTCGAAGATTTATGTACCGTGACCGCGACAAAATACCAGTTGTTGTTGGCCACGACATTGCCGGTATCGAGGATGAAGGTCCCGGGCAGACCGCGTGCGAAAAATCGCAAGCGCCCGGTGCCGCCGTCCCCCAGGCTGAAGCCCCAACCGGACGAATTGTTTTCATCGTCCACCATGATGCGTTGTCCCGAGCGGGTATTGTCGGTGGTGCGTATCCAGGCGGTCACGGTGAAGTTCTCGGATTGACCCAGGTTGGGAAATGATGCCGGCAAGGCGATATAGTCCTTGTTGGCGCGCGTGAAGACCCCGTAACGACAGGTTCCGGGGTCAGTGACAATCGCCGGCGTCGTATCATCCGTGGTCGGCGGTGTTGCAAGACTGGCGGCCGTTGCGTTGTAGACACCGTTCTCGTCCATGACTTCACCGACAGAACCATTCCAGGCAGCTTCCTCGAAGCGCCATTCCGACAGTACCGCGCAGGCATGGGTTTCGTCACGCACCGTCTGGATTTCGGACTGGGTCAGAACATTGCCGTAAAGCCGGAACTCGTCGATGCCGCCGTTGGCGGAGTTGCCGCTGCCGCCGTTTTCAATATTGTTACTGCGGTTGTCACCGATATACAGGCTGACCAGTTGATTGGGCAGGCTGCCGCCGGTATTGGGTGTAGCGGTCACAGGTGTGCCGCCATTAACTAGAATCTGCAGCTGATCATTCGGCATATCCCAGGTCACGGCAATATGCGCCCACTGGCTGGCGGAGAAACCTTGTGCCGGTGTTTCCACGTTAAAATTCGCACCGGCCTGGTCTTCCAGTGAAAAACGCAGTACGCCTGTATTCAACAGTGTCAGTTGAAAATGCCGGCCGCCACCCGATGTGCCGGAGGCATCAAAAAGCTGCCGGTTACCACCGCCGATCCAGGCATTATTGCTGTAGTACCAGAACGTTATCGTTCCGGCATCGCCGACACTGTTAATATCGACGCCGGTATCAACAGCATCCCTCACGGCGGCACTGGAATTGGCTGGAAAGACGCCGATACCGCAGGTGCCTGGATTCCCCGGTATGGCGCTACCGGGTGGTGTATCCGGAACATTTTCCGGTATTGCCGAACCCACCGCCGTAGCGTTATTGGAAAAGATTGTATTATCAGCAACTTCTCCCGCAGTGCCGTTCCAGATCAGTTCCTCGAAACGGTAATTGGCGATCAGGGATGGCGACGGTGATCCGACAATGACATCATCGATATGCCAGTAATCGTTGTTACCTGAACCACCGGTCTGCCGCGCTCGCACCTGAAAATTTGCAAACAGCGCTGAGGGTGCATTGATGTTATAGGTGCGGAAAAAGATTTCGCCGGTACCACCGCCACCGACAAAGGTTTCGAGGATCACAAATGTTCCCGAATTATTAACGTAACCGAATTGCAGATCCTCATTATTCTCCGGCCGGTTACTGAAAGCATTCGAACCCCGGCGCACCCAGACGTCAATTTGCACTTCGGTCAGGCTGGAGGTGTTGATCGACGGCGAGGTTACAGTCACCACACCACCCTGGGTGAACATGGAGTAACTGGGTGAATTGGCCGTCTGGGTGCTGATACCGGATTTTGACGCATTCGTCGTCGTCCAGTTAAACCCGCCTTCGAAGTCATCCCGGAACAGGGTGACCGCATTGGCGGTCGCCGCCATCATTACCAGTATGAAAGTGGTTATCGATCTGGCCAGAAAATGTTTTCTTGTTGTCATCCGCATTCTGTTTGAAAGATTTTACCGTCAGTTGCCTTCCCTCTGGTATATCAGCGGGGATTCATCCGGCGGTCTATTTGCCGGGTCAACCGGTTTCGAGGACCTGTGTTCACCCTGCATACGTGGCGCCGGGCGTATAGTTTCGATTTCCGGATAATTCTCCTGATCAGCATTACCGGTACCTTCATGTATCAATTCTGCGGCCCACCAGCCGGCCGTAGCCAGACCGCCCGTTATCAGCAAAACGACCCACCAGGGCAGCCTGTTCACTGTTTTTTGTGAACCCGTTCGCACGAATGCAAGATTCATCCCGTCGCGGATGGCTCGCATGCGCTCGGGGTCCGGCCCGGGCAGGGCATCGCAGGCCGGCGCGATGAGACTCTCCAGCGTTTCAAATTCCGGTACCGGGACCTTATGTTTCATCGTTTTGCCATTGACTTCTGATTTTATTGATTGCCGCCGCGGCCTGCCGGCGCACCGTACCCTCCGGCATTTCAAGAATAGCGGCTATCTCCCGGTGCGTCAGTCCTGACCAGTAACGCATGAGCAGCAGTTTTTGTTCATCTTGCGGCAGATCGCCGAGGTAGTGCCGCACCAGTTGCAGTTGATCCCGCAATGCCTCGTCGGCAATCGGCGCCGTTGCGCTGTCCTGCACCGTGTTGTCGAAAAAGACGGGGGAGGCGCGGTCGCGGCGGTATTCGTCGATATGGAGATTGATGGCAACGCGGTAAAGCAGGGCGACCGGCGCGGCGGGATCCCGGCAAACCGCGCCGATGAAACGGCTGAAGGCTTCGGCGACCAGGTCGTAGGCGGCCTCTTCTGTGCAACCGCGGATCCTGAGAAAACGCCAGAGCCTGCCGGATTGTTGACGATAAAAGCGGTTGAAGGCCGCCTGATCGCCCTCATCACAAAACCTTTTCAGTAATTCGCCGGCTTCCGCATTCCTGGTCATTGCTGGTGCCGTAGCCGCCGGGATCAGGTCTACTCGGGTTTCGGGTCCCTGGACAGAAGGTTGCTGACGGCCTCCCGCGGTGAACATTCCTGGTCGATGACCTTCAACACCTCGGTACTGATCGGCATATCAATCGCGTAACGATCGGCGAGCACGCACACCTCCCGGACTGTCTTCGCGCCCTCGATCGCCTGGCCGATCTGCCGGCTGGCTTCATCCAGACCAAGGCCGGCGGCGAGCGCCAGGCCGAGGCGGCGGTTGCGCGACTGATCATCCGTGCAGGTCAGCACCAGATCGCCCAGGCCCGACAGGCCCATGAAGGTCTCCTGCCGTCCGCCCATGGCGACGCCGAGCCGCATGATCTCGGCCAGTCCGCGGGTAATCAGGGCCGCGCGTGTGTTGGCGCCGAAGCCCAGGCCATCGGCGACGCCGGCGGCAATGGCCAGCACGTTCTTGATAGCGCCGGCCAGGGCGACACCGGCAATATCATCATTGGTGTAAATACGAAAAGACTCGTTATGAAACAGCCCGGCATGCGCCGCGGCGACGTCGTCCCGGGCCGAGGCCACGGTCACGGCCGTGGGCAATCCGGCCGCCACCTCGCCGGCAAAGGAGGGCCCGGACAGGATCGATACCGGATGCGTCTCGCCGAGGACATCCGTAACGATTTCGTGACAGGGTAATTGCGTGCCGGGTTCCAGCCCCTTGCATACCAGGCACACCGGCGGCAGTGAAAGACCGGCTTCGACCAGCTGTGTCAGCACCTCGCGCACGGCGTGGCAGGGCACGGCCATCACCAGGGCCTCGAAGCCCTGCTCCGGTCCCGGTGGATCCGCAATACAGTTTATTGACTCGGGCAGGCGATGGCCGGGCAAGTACCGCAGGTTCTCACGCGTGCTGGCCAGTTGCTCGATATGGGCCCGGTCGTGGCCCCAGAGAGTGACATGCCGGCCGTTGCCTGCCAGCACCAGGGCCAGCGCCGTCCCCCAGGACCCGGCACCCGCAACCAGCACGGCTTGCGTCACCAGAGGCCTGCTGCCGCGTCGCGGCGCGGGTGAACGTGATGCCTAGTGCCGCGTGCCCCCGGCCTGTTCCTGTTGTTTCTGTTTGTGTTGCGCATAGAGTGCATCAAAGTTAACCGGCGCCAGCAATAATTGCGGGAACCCGCCGCGTGTGATCAGGTCGGCGATAAACTCGCGGGCGAACGGAAACAGGATGTTCGGGCAAACCGTCGACAGCATCGGTTCCATGGCTTCGTCCGGGAAGCCCTCAATATGGAAAATGCCGGACTGCCTGACCTCGACCAGGTACGCAACCTTGTCTTCAACCTTCACGGTCAGGGTAATGGTCAGGGTAGCCTCGTACAGGGATTTTTCAATGTGCCGGGAGTCATTCGACATTTCCATGTTTACCGCTGGCTTCCATTCCTGCCGGAATACCTCCGGGGATCGCGGGGTTTCGAACGAGGCGTCCTTGATATATACCTTCTGAATGGCGAACTGGCCGGACTGAACCTTGCCGTCACCCGCCTTAGCGGATTTTGCTTCTGCCATGGTTAATCTACCCTTGGTTTGCGCCTATTGTGCCAGATATTATGCATCGGTTTCACGGGCCAATGGCATGCCCGCGCTTTTCCAGGCCTGTACCCCGCCCTTGAGCACGGAGACATTGCTGAAACCCTGGTGTTTGAGGGCACGGCTCATGCGTCCGGAAACCGTGCCGGTCTGGCAATACAGCACCAGGGGTTTTTCCCGGTACTTGTCGAGTTCGGTTTGCCTGGCCTCGAGATCCGCCTGTGGGATGTTGATGGCGTTGATGATATGACCCTGCGTGAAATCCTCCTGCGTCCGGACATCGACCAGCACGGCGTGTTCGTGATTGATAAGGCGCGTCACTTCGACCGGCGGCAACAAGCGCATCCCGGACATGTTGTCTCCAAACAGGTTCCAGGCCAGCAGCATCAGCAGGGCAATCAGCAGGGAAACCAGAAACAGATGGTTGGCGATAAACTCGGGTAACCGTTCCATAATAATTTCAGGGTAAAATCGACCAGGAAAAATCCCGCAGGTCAGAGGCTGGCGCTAATCATACGTGATATAAAAGTCGGGTCAAAAGTTTTATTCAGCGGGTCTCAGAAAGGGTGA
>JBFGPT010000058.1:0-7486 GCA_041564575.1 Gammaproteobacteria bacterium
CCGCCGTGCGGCGGGCAGCCATAATCCAGCGCGGTGATCAGGAAGCCGAATTTCTCCACGGCCGATTCCTCGTCGATGCCGAGCAGTTTCAGGGCCGCCTTCTGTACCTCCGGGCGGTGGATACGGATGGAACCGCCACCCAGTTCGATACCGTTCAATACCAGGTCATAGGCGCGGGACAGAGCCTTGCCGGGTTCCTTGATCAGGTCTTCCGGGTCCGGGGATTGCGGGGCCGTGAACGGGTGGTGCAGCGGGTCCCAGCGATTTTCATCCTCGTTGAATTCGAACATGGGGAAATCCACGATCCAGACGAAGCGCCAGTCGCCGTTCAGCAGGCCGAGGTCGGCGCCCAGCTGGTTGCGTAAATGCCCCAGCGCGTCGTTGACGATGCGGGCCTTGTCGGCGCCGAAGAATACCAGGTCGCCATTCCCGGCACCGGTGCGCTGTATGATCTCCGTGATCGTTTCATCGGGCAGGAACTTGAGAATCGGTGATTGCAGGCCATCGCGGCCGGCGGCGACATCGTTAACCTTGATATAGGCCAGACCCTTGGCGCCGAACTGGCTGACCAGCTTCGTGTAGTCGTCGATCTCCTTGCGACTGAGGCGGCCGCCGCCAGGCAGGCGCAGGGCGGCGACCCGGCCATTCTCCATGTTCGCTGGCCCCGAGAAGACCTTGAATTCCACCTCGCGCAGGAGGTCGGAGACCTCGACCAGTTCCAGCGGATTGCGAAGATCCGGCCGGTCCGTGCCATAACGCTGCAGGGCCTCATGGTAGCGCATGCGCGGGATCGGCTGCGGGATGTCGACGTTGAGGACCTGTTTGAACAGGTCGATGATCATATCCTCCATCAGGCCCATGATGCCGTCCTCGTCCATGAACGAGGTCTCGATATCGAGCTGGGTGAACTCCGGTTGGCGGTCGGCGCGCAGGTCCTCGTCACGGAAGCAGCGCACGATCTGGTAATATCGATCCATGCCGGACATCATCAGCAACTGTTTGAATAACTGCGGCGACTGCGGCAGGGCGAAAAACTCGCCGGGGTGGGTGCGGCTCGGCACCAGGTAATCGCGTGCGCCCTCGGGCGTAGCCCGGGTCAGCATGGGTGTCTCGATATCCAGAAAACCGTGCGCGTCCATGAACTGGCGCAGGGTGCTGACCACCTGGTGGCGTAACTGCAGGTTGGCCTGCATGGCCGGGCGCCGCAGGTCGACATAACGGTAGCGCAGCTTGACGTCGTCATGCACGTTCTCATCATCGAGCTGAAACGGCGGGGTCAACGCCCGGTTCAGGATCTCGATGGTGTACCCCAGCACTTCCACCGCGCCGGTGGGCAGGTCCGGGTTGACCGTGCCCTCGGGACGGTGGCGCACGCGGCCGGTGATGCGAATGACGTATTCATTGCGCACCGAGTCGGCGATGGCGAAGGGATCGGCACGGTCGGGGTCAAACACGATCTGCGCCAGGCCCGCACGGTCGCGCAGGTCGATGAAGATGACACCACCGTGATCGCGGCGGCGATGCACCCAGCCACACAGGCTGATCTCCTGATCGATCAGGGATGTGTCAATGGCTCCGCAATAGTGGCTGCGCATAACGGGATCACTATGATTTCTGGCAAGAAAAATGAAGGGCGCAATCTTACGAGGCGTCGCTGCCTTGCGCAAGCTTTGGCGTGGTTTTATCCAGCAGTTCTGAATCCTCCGGGATGACCACACCCATGGAGATGATGAATTTGAAACCCTCTTCCACGGTCATGTCCAGGGCCTGCACATCCTCGTCCGGGACCATGATGATGAAGCCGGAAGTCGGGTTTGGCGTGGTCGGGATGAACACGGAACTGAGTGATTCACCGCTCATCCTGCTGGCGGCGGGCAGACCCTTGTTGGTGAGAAAGCCCATGCTCCAGATGCCCTTGCGCGGATACTCGACCAGCACCACCTGGCGGAAGGAATTACTGTCCGAGGTCAACAGGGTGGTGGAGACCTGTTTGACGCTGGTATAGATGCTGCGGACCAGCGGAATGCGGCCGAGGATGTTTTCCCAAAAACTGACCAGTTGCCGGCCGAAAAAATTGGCGGCGATAATGCCGGTGAACAGCAGGATGGCGATAGCGAGCAGTACGCCAAAGCCGGGAATGGAAAATCCAAGGACATTTTCCGGGCGAAATTCCGGTGGCAGCAGCAGGATGGTCTTGTCCATCAGGTCGATGAACAGCTTGACGATGATGATCGTCGCCGCCAGCGGCAGCCACACCAGCAGGCCAGCGATGATCAGTTTACGCAGAGTGCTCATGCTTGTCCCGGGGCCGGTTGCAGGAACCGGTCAGGAACCGGAGGCCTCACCGGTTTTTTTTGCGCCTGCGGGCGTGTCCTTACTGCCGGTCTTTGCCTTAGCGGAATCCTCTGTCTTGCCGGCGCCCTTGTCGCTGGCTCCGGCGGTCTTTTTCTTGTCCTTGAAGTCGGTCTCATACCAGCCCGAACCCTTCAGTGTGAAGGCCGCGGCGGTAACGCATTTTTTCAGGCTGGGCGCCTCGCACTCCGGGCAATCCCGCAGGGGGTCGTCGGAGATTTTCTGGAAGGCCTCCAGCTTGTGGCCGCAGGATGTGCATTGGTACTCGTAAATGGGCAAACCCGGTTCTCCCGTCAATTCAAATGCCGTGAAAAATAGAGGTGCGGCGCGGTAAAATCAAGCGAAAACAGGCCCTGCGGTTGCCATCCTGGAAATCTCCGGTATTATCGCCGGTTTTCGACAGGGGCCCGGTCCTGACCTGGTGAGGATGAGCCGGGGAATATCTGCAGGGACGGGGGTGTCGAAATTTGATTGCCAATGGGTCGTTAGCTCAGTCGGTAGAGCACCGCACTTTTAATGCGATGGTCGTGCGTTCGAATCGCACACGACCCACCATTTTTCCTCCGCAACAATCATTGTTCTCTTGACCACAGTGGGTCGCTTGTCCAACGCACGAGACTTTAACGATGGTCGCGCGCTGACTGCGGTCGGTCGCTCCACGCGTCCTGCGTCCGCGACACTTGCGCATCCCTGCACATCGTCCCTGGCCGCAGCCCTTCGGGAAAGCTCCGGTATGGCTGATATTGCAGCTTTACGTTCAGGATATTTTCATCGCGGAACGCAATACCAGGTAGCCGAGCACGCCGGACAGTAACGAACCGATGATGATACCCAGCCGTTCGTCAAACAGCAGGTTGACTCCCGTTTCCTGGAAGGCGAGCGAACCGATGAACAGGCTCATGGTAAATCCTATACCGGACAGCAGGGCGGCACCGTAGAGCGAGTGCCAGGAAATATCCTGAGGTAATTCCGCCAGTTTCATTTTTACTCCCAGCCAGCAAAGACCGAACACACCAACCTGCTTGCCTACAAACAGGCCCAGTGTGATTCCAAGAGGGACGCCGTGAAATAACTGCTCTACCCCCACACCGCGCAGGCTGATGCCGGAGTTGCAAAAAGCAAATACGGGCAAAATGATGAACGCGACCATGCTGTGCAGATCCTGCTCCAGGCTTTTCAACGGTGAAGAGTCACCCTCGCTGGTTGACCGGTTGGGAATAAACATGGCCAGCAATACTCCGGTCAGCGTGGCGTGGACACCGGACTTGAGCATGGCCACCCACATGACGGCGCCAATGACAAGGTACAGGCTTTTTTCACTGATGCCGCGACGATTCAGGTAGAACAGGATAATCAGGCAGAAAAACACGACCAGCAGCGCCCCGCCGGAAATATGACTGGTATAGAAGAAGGCGATGATCAGGATCGCACCCAGGTCGTCGAAGATGGCCAGCGACGTGAGAAAAATCTTGAGGCTGGTCGGCACCCGCGGACCCAGCAGAGACAGTACTCCCAGTGCGAAAGCGATATCTGTGGCCGCGGGGATGGCCCATCCCTGCAATGCAACGGGGTTTTCAATGTTGATAGCTATGTAAATCGCCGCCGGTATCGCCATACCGCCGACCGCACCGAGACCGGGAAGCACTATATTCTTCCTGTCCGCCAGCTCTCCCTCGAGGAACTCCCGCTTGAGTTCCAGGCCGATCAACAGGAAAAATACCGCCATCATCCCGTCGTTGACCCATAATAACAGGGGTTTCGATATGGCGAATTCACCTATTTGAATCGCCACCACGGTATCAATAAGGAGATCGTAGTAAACGGACAGGGGTGTATTGGCGATCACGATTGCGAGTAGCGCCGTAATCATCAGCAGAATCCCGCCAGCGGATTCCTTACGTAAAAAGGACTTAATAAATGTACTGTCGACAGGGATCATGTTTTTAACCGTTGTCCGGGGCAGGTCTGAACCTGGCACGCAGTATCATAACCGCCGTAATAATCGATACCAACACTATGGAACTCAACAGCCCTAGCTGGTGATCGGTGCGATTGACCATGAACTCAAGATCACTGCCCGGAATGTAGTCCGTCCAGTGGCGGCTGAGTTTCATCATCATGACCAGGCCGGCATGCAGGCCGATACACATCAGGATATTCCCATTGAATACGCGGACCATGCCGAGCAACACGCCGAGCAGAAACAGGGTGATGAACTTGTCGAAGTTATACAGTAAATAGCCGCGATTGAAGCCGTCCGCGAGCAGGTCCAGTCCACTGTGCCAGGCGGGTGTGAAGTCGGCGGGCAGGGCCGGGTATTTGATAAAGTGCAGGGCCGCATACGTGAACGCGGACAGCAGTACAGCCAGCACGGCATTGAGATGTTTCATCAGCACGCCCTGGATGGCGCCGCGGAATATGGTTTCCTCCACCAGGCCGATCACGAGTCCGGTAAGAGCGGCCAGCGCTACCTGTACGGCAACTGCCGGCAGGCTGAACCGCAAGTCCGGCTCCGGATCGTGCAGGCCCAGCGCGATCAGCACCAGTTCGATGACGAGCAGGATCAGGTTGCCGGCGATGAGGCCGATGCCGAGTTGCCGCCACGCTGACTGGCCGTTACGCGCATAGCCACAACCTCTGGGATGCAGCAGACCGTTCATGGCCAGGTAGATGAAACCGCCACCCAGGCCCAGCAACAGGGTCAGGTGTCCGAGGAGTTTATGAAACGGGAGGTCTGACCATGGGGCCAGCGCCAGATGCGCCGGCCAGGCCAATAATGCACCACCGAGCAGAACGGCTGCAATGAATGCCAGCAATGACAGGATCGCTGTCACGCAATATTTCCATATCCGGGGAGGGGCAACTCAGCGCATAACGACACTGCTGGAGTTCTCTTCGCCGAGGTTGTCGCGCCAGCTGATGCGTATGGTATCGCCGGCGTTTGCGCCGCTGAAACTGAAGGAGAGGTACGGATTCTTCGATACGGCCCGGCTCCAGTCACACTGCAAGACCAGTTCATCGTTATGGTGACAAAAAACCTGTTCGATGTAATGGGCCGGCACCAGTTGATTACTCTCGGGATCGATACGAAAACCGGTCTCCATCGGATGGCGCAGGATACAGCGCACCGTGGCGACGCCGTCCTTGATACTGGTCCTGATCTTGATGGCCCGGGCCATAGCTAACCGCAACCTCCCTCGATAACCTCCACAAAGCGCTGTGCACTGTAAAGCCGCCCTTCGGAATCGACCACGGCCGTGATCATTGAGGGATTTTGCACCTTGATGCGCGTGGCAATGAAGGCCTGGCAGCGCGGACTGAGTTTGAAATGCGCGATCAGGGGGTTCGGGTTTTTTTCCACCAGGATAGAGATGCTGTCGATCGCGGGTAATGTGCTGTTGATCTTGAGTGGTACCACGGCACCGTTTTCGACCAGGTCATGGACACCGATGTCGATGGCGGACGACGGCTCGATAGTACGACCGGGGAACAGGCTGTCCAGTGCCTCGACCTGGTCGGCCTTGCTGAATGCCGGCTTGTTACGCTTCGTGGCGGCGAAGGCCGTTCGCAATAATGAGCTGGCTCCCGTCAGTACAAGTGCGCCACAAACGGCCAGTGTCTTTAAAAATCCACGTCGTTGCATAGTTTTCGCCGGTATCGATGGTCGTCCTAGAGTTTGAGGTCTTTTTCCAGCTCGCGTTCATACTCGAGTTGCGCCAGACGGGCGTCGATACGTTCTTTCTGGTAATAATCCGGTGTGCCTTGGTTTTTCGCCAGTTGCAGGCGCTTGATCGCCAGCTCGGTATCACCCAGCAGGTAATAGTACTCGGCCTTGGCAATGCCGGACTCGATGGGCGAGCCGGTCTGCCCCTCGGCCTGTGATAACAGGTTGTAATAGGAGATATCCGGGTCATGGCTGCTGCCATAGCGCCGGAGGAGCTTGCGGGCTTCGTCGGGCACACCGGCATCGAGCAGGGTCTTGCTGTATTCAAGCACCAGTGGCCGGTAATCCGGGTAGAATTTGTAGGCCTCCTTGTAGACGGCCAGGCTCCTGCGGTAGTTATTCTGTTTCCTCTCGACATCGGCCAGCGCCAGCAGGTAGGCGATATTGGTTTCATCGCGTTTTAATAACAGCTTGAGGTTATCCCTGGCCAGTCCGTACTCGCCCGCCACGGCCAGTGCCAGCGCATAGCCATAGCGCAGGTGATCCTGATCGCCGCCCACCTCGTCCAGGGCGCGGGTGAAGTACCTGACGGCATCCGTGGGATTGTCGAAACTGTAGACCCGCAGCTTGGCGCGCACCTGCAGGTAACTCTTGCTGTCCCGGATGTCCTTGCGCGGAAACTCATCGGCGCGCGCACGCGAGTCGGCGATACGGTTTTCGGTCAGCGGGTGGGTGCGCAGAAATTCCGGTGCATTGCCCTGGTAGTATTTAGAGGACTGCTGCAGGCGTTCAAAGAAGGCGGGCATGCCCCGTGGGTCGTAACCGGAGCGTTCCAGGATCTGCATGCCGATACGGTCGGCTTCCTCTTCATTGGCGCGGGTAAAGTTCAACTGGTGCTGGATATTGATGCCGGCCGTTGCCGCCAGCGCCGCCGCCCCGGCCTGGCTGTTCTGGGTGCCGATGAGTATTGCGCCAATAATGGCCGCCGC
Organism: Gammaproteobacteria bacterium; assembly: GCA_041564575.1. GTDB lineage: Bacteria > Pseudomonadota > Gammaproteobacteria > Eutrophobiales > Eutrophobiaceae > UBA4486. The sequence continues at coordinate 7,006 of JBFGPT010000058.1, forward strand.
CACCGGCAGGCTCAGCCGATCCGCCTCCTCGAACATGCGTGCCAGATGGCGCTGGGTGACGTGTGCGATTTCATGCGCCATGACCGCGGCCAGTTCGCTCTCGTTGCGCGAGTTCAGGATCACCGCGCTGTGCATGCCGATGACCCCGCCCGGACCGGCAAAGGCATTGATCAGCGGGTCATTGATGACAAAAAAGGTAAACGGCTGGGTGTTACGATCGCTGTTGGAAGCCAGGGTATAACCCAGGCTGTTGATGTATTCATCCACTTCCGGGTCATAGATGACCGGCGTCTGCTGGCGCACCTGGCGCAAAAAGGCGTTGCCGAGCCGGCGTTCGTGTTCAGGTGAAACGACGCTGCCGGCGGAATCGCCGATATCCGGTAAATCAAGCAGGTTGTTATCTGCCAGGACGGCGGCACTGATCAAGCTCAATAGCAGTACGATTATCCGGAATTTCATTTAAATGACCTTGCAAACCAAC
>JBFGPT010000059.1:0-7480 GCA_041564575.1 Gammaproteobacteria bacterium
CAGCGGCGCCTTGAGAATATCGCTGGTCTTGATCCTCAGTCCCGAGGCGCCCTGCTGGCGAAACAGTTTTTTTGCATCTTCAAGGTGGATCAGGGCCAGGGCGCTGTCGAATTCGTGCATGCCGATCTCGAAGACGCCGGTGACGGTAAAGCGCTTGAAACGCGGGATGATGCCGGCCGGCGTAACGCTGGCCTGGGGGATCACCAACGTTACCTTGTCACCGGTGACCACGCCCAGCGCCCGCGCCAGTTCCGTACCGATGACCATGCCGAACTCGCCCGCCCGCAGTGCATTGAAATCACCGCTCAACATCTTGCGATCGATGACGGAAACCGAGGGTTCTTGCGCCGGTAAAATTCCGCGCACGATGGTGCCATTGACCTGCTGGCCGTTGACCAGCATACCCTCCGCGCGAAAGAACGGTGCGACACCTAGCACCTGGTCATGCTGCATAAGCTGTTCAGCCAGCGGTTGCCACTCTTTCAGAACATCGCCCTGGCGGTAGATTGTCGCGTGCGAGGCCATACCGAGGATGCGCCCGGTCAGTTCCTTTTCGAATCCGTTCATGACGGACAGTACCGTGATGAGCGCCATGACGCCGAGCCCAACGCCAACAATCGAGGTCAGGGAGATGAAAGAGATGAAGTGGTTACGGCGTTTGGCGCGGACGTAACGCAGGCCGATGAAAGCCTGAAAGGGTTTATACATTCTGCCATTATAACGATAGCGGTTAAAATTGTCTTTTTATGAGCCTGCCGTCACGTGTAAACTGCCGGGCAAATCCGCTGACATCTGTGCTGGATTTCTGCCCAGATATGAATGTCTCCCTGTACGGCACATCCGTTGAATGAAGCTGCTAGCGATTGACACATCCACCGAGGCCTGTTCCGCCAGCCTGTTACACGACGGCGATACAGGCACACGCTATAAAATAGCGCCGCGCCGGCATGCCGAACTGATCCTGCCGATGGTACGCGATTTACTGGAAACCGCAGGTCTGGAACTGCAACAGCTCGACGCCCTCGTCTTCGGCCAGGGACCCGGGGCCTTCACCGGTGTGCGTATTGCCGCCGGTATTATCCAGGGGCTGGCATATTCACATGACCTGCCGGTCATACCGGTTTCCTCGCTGGCGACCCTGGCGCAATCGCAGGCCGGCAGTCATGAAAGGATAATGCCGGCCTTTGATGCGCGCATGGATGAGATCTATTACGGATTTTACACAACGACCGAAACGGGCACCGTGCAAGCGATCGGTGACGAGGGCGTTGCTGCCCCGGGCGCGATCTGTGTCCCGGACGGGAGCGGGTGGCACGGTATCGGCAGTGGCTGGGATCGATACCATGACCTTCTGCTGTCACGGCCGGACTCCGTTTTTGCAGATTATACGGCCGATGCCTTTCCCAGCGCCGAACACATGATCCCGCTGGCTGTGGAAAAATTTGATCGGGGAGAGATGGTTGGTGCGGAATACGCGCAGCCGGTGTATTTGAGAAACCAGGTTACCGGCATGGCATGACGTCAGCACACGGAGCTTGCAGCACCCCCTTAGCCGAAGGTGCCGGTGCGGCTGTTCCAGCCCGATTCAGAGAGCCAGTCATCCATTTCTTTTTCAACCAGCGGTGGACTGAAATAATAACCCTGGCCGATATCACAACCCAGCGTATCTAGCCGCTGCATGACCTGCTGGTTTTCTATCCCTTCCGCCGTAACACACAGATCAAGGTTGTGCGCCAGGTCTATGGTTGCCTTGACGATGGTGGCATCCTGCCGGCGCTCATGCATGCCCATGACAAAGGAACGATCGATCTTGATCTCGTTGACATTCAGCTTGCTGAGATAGGCCAGCGATGAATAGCCGGTACCGAAATCGTCGATCGAGATCCGAAGGCCCAATTCACTCAACTGCCGGATTATGCCCAGGGACTGCTTGGGATCACGCATGATGCTGCTTTCGGTGATCTCCAGCGTGAAGGACTCCGCCGCCAGATCCAGTTCGTCGAGCGTTTCCCTGACCATATCGGGCAGGTGTGGCTCATCCAGGTCACGCGTGGAAATGTTGATGCACATGCCAATATCTATTCCCCGTTCACGCCAGTCGAGCATCTTCATCATCCCCGTGCGTATCACCCATTTCGTGATCGGGTTGATCAGGCGGTTGCGCTCGGCCAGCGGTATGAATTCACCCGGCGAGATAAAACCCAGGTCCGCCTGTTGCCAGCGCAGCAGGGCCTCGACCGAGCATATTGTTTTCGTGCGCAGATCGATCTTAGGCTGGTAGCACAGCGACAGTTCATTATTTTCGATTGCCGTTTTCAGACTCGCCAGCAGTGTGACGCGGCGGGAATTATCTGCATTCAGGTGATCATTGTATTCCATGCAACCACTGTGGTTCTGCTTTGCCGCGTGCATGGCCTGCTCGGCTTTTTGCATCAACTGGTCTGCCGAGTCGGCATGCTCGGGATAGATTGCAATACCACAACTGCCCTTGATGGCAATCTGTTGTTTATTGACCTCGAAGGGTGACTCGAAAGCCTGCTGGATACGGTCGGCGATCTGGCTGGCCGGTAACTCCGTACAGCTTGTGATCAGGATCGTGAATTCATCGCCACCCGTACGACTGACCAGGTCGTGCTGCTGCAACAGGTTTTGCAGGCGTGAGGCGACACAGCCCAGCAACAGGTCCCCGACCTGGTTGCCGTACACCTCGTTGATGTCCTTGAAGTTATCCAGGTCGATAGAGAACAAAAGCAATTGCCTATCCTGCCGGTCCGCAAGCATGATGCATTCATTCAGCTGGTTGAAAAATTCCAGGCGATTGGGCAGCCCGGTGACGGGATCGATGACCCGGGACTGGTAGGCCCTGAAGCGGGCATGACGATCGCCGACGTTGAATTCCTGTACCCGCTGCTGGATCAGATCGCCGGCCCGGTAGACGACGGTCTGGCCTGAGTGCTGTCCCCAGAAGGCGAGCACGAACGGCAACAGGTATAAAAAGCGTAAACCCCTGTTGCCATCATGTGCAGAAGACATGCTATGCAGGCTGACCTCGCCGGTCATCTGAAAACCGATGATAAGTGCTGCGATGATAACGGCCAGGATGCCGACAGCGACACCGTACAGGCAGGTGATATGCAGCCTGGATTTCAAATCATCCAGCGTCTCCAGTCCGGAATTCTCCAGCGCTTTCATGATGCCTTTAACTCATTGTTTAACATGTTTTTTTCTTGTAAGGACCGGGTTTTGGAAGGGACTTCTGAAGCGCCGCCGACTTCCCCGGCACCCGGACTGATCCATGCGTCCATGGCACCGATCTGTATCGACCGGGAGGCGAGAACATTTAGCGCACGGTGGCGTACCTGGCCTGCTGCCAGGCAGATATGCTGACAGCCCTGCGAGGGACTAATCCGGCTGGGATCGGCGCGCGGCGTTCATGGATTGCAGGGCCGCGAGCGCCTGCCGGCGCGCCTCGGCGTGATCGACGATCGGTTCGGGGTAATCCTCACCCAGCCTGATGCCGGCCTGGCGCAGCACGTCAGCCGGCGCCTGCCAGGGCTTGTGTATCCATGGCCTGTCCAGTCGCGCAAGTTCGGGCAGCCAGGTGCGCAGGTAATTGCCGTCGGCATCGAATTTCTCCGACTGGGTGATCGGGTTGAAAATACGGAAATACGGCGCGGCGTCGGCGCCGCATCCGCCAACCCATTGCCAGCCGAGCGTGTTGTTGGCGAGATCCGCATCCACCAGCGTGTCCCAGAACCAGCGCGCGCCCTCCAGCCAGTGGATCAACAAATCCTTGACCAGGAAAGACCCCGTGATCATGCGCACGCGATTATGCATCCAGCCGCTCATCCACAATTCGCGCATACCGGCATCAACGATCGGATAGCCGGTCAGGCCCCGTTGCCAGGCAAGCAAATGCTGTTTATTGTGTTGCCAGGGAAACGCTTCGTACTCCTCGCGCAGTGGCCGCGTGCCGGTGTGCGGGAAATGAAACAGCAGGTGATGGGCGAATTCCCGCCAGGCCAGTTGCCGCAGGTAATTCATGACGCGGCTTGAGGGGGTCATGCGCCCTGCCCGGTTCTCGCGTAACAGCACCTGGTGCCAGATCTCGCGGCTGCTGATCTCGCCGAAATGCAGGTGTGGTGACAACCGCGAGACGCCATCGCGATCCGGAAAATCACGATCGGTTTCATAATCATCGATACGGTTCAGAAACGATCTCAGGTTGCGTTCTGCGCCTTCGGTACCCGGTTGCCAGTGTTCGAGTATCGGCTTGTCCCAGGGGATGCCCGGGGTCAGCGAAAATTCACCGAGCTTGTCTGACTTCGGCCAGCGGCGCGGCGGCTGCATCCGTGCAGGCACCGGCAGGGGCCGGGCCGGTTGCCCGTGCGACCGGCAGGTCTTCCAGAACGGCGTAAAGACCTTGTAGGGATCACCCTGGCGGTTGCTGATCTCATGGGGTTCAAACAGCATGTTGGCCTTGAAGCTTTGTACGCTATAGCCATCCCGGTCGAGTTCCTGTTTCAGACCTTGATCGATTCGCACGCGATCCGGCTCGTAGCGCCGGTTCCAGTACACCGTGTCGGCACCGGTGTCTTTCAGCAATTGCCGGATCACCTTTGCGGCCGCACCGTGGCGCAATATCAGGCGGGATTTCTTGTCGCGCAATTGCCGGTCAAGCGCGGCCAGCGAATGGTGCAGCCACAAGCGGCTGGCGCTGCCGGCAGGCCAGTCGTGATTCGCCGCCTCCTCAAGGATATACAGTGGATACACCGGGCCGTCGCCACTGCTGGCCGCGTGCAGCGCCGGGTTGTCCCGGAGTCGCAAGTCATGTCGAAGCCAGACGATGATACCGGACATCAGGCTGATGCCCCACGCATGCGGCCATGACGCGTGTCTGTCACTGGAGTTATCACCGGACCGCGATTCAGGCCGTGCCGGCCAGCTTGATGCCGCTCAAGAATGGATGCAGCCACCAGACCAGGGCGAACAGGACAATACCGCCGCAGATCACGGCCAGGTCATGCAGGCGGCTGACGGACGGCGGGCGTTCCCAGTGGCTTTCCCTGCGATTGATCAGCAGTATCTCCAGCACTGCCCAGATTCCGATCATGCCAAACAGCAGCAGCGAGCGGCCGTCACCATTGACCAGCAGGTGACCGGCGCTCCAGATCACCACCCCGGTCAGTTGTGGATGACGCAGGTAACACTTGATGCTGTTCTGTGTTCGTGCCGCGACGAACAGGATGAAGGTCAGCAACATGCAGACATAGGCAACATACACAACGCTGCCGGGCAACTGGTAAAACTGTTGCGTAGCGGTCCCGCGCCAGCCGATCACGATGATCACGATCGATAATACGATAGCGGTGGCAAACAGTAGTTTATAGGGAACGAGGCCAAGCCGTGTGACCAGCGCGCGGCGCTGCCGCGGAAACAACGCCGGGAACAGGTGCACCCCGGCCCATAAGGCTATACCCAGAAATAATAACAACATCAGACACCCTCCGGCTTACGTGAATGAATGCAGACCTGCCGGTATCAATCCACGATTGGTATGCTAGGGTTAAACGTATGGGAAGAAATATCAAGTGCGCCTGTCCGGGATTGGGCATATTGCTGCTCCTGTTTTCATCCATGCTTGCAGCCGGCGACTGGTTCTCGGACCCGGACTCCGGTTGCCAGGTGTATGCCGAGCACAAGCAACCGATCGTCACCGTCTACTGGGATGGCGATTGTGTCAACGGCAAGGCCAGCGGCCAGGGCGTACTGCGGGTACATATCGACAATATTCCATTCAGCACCTATGAAGGCGAATTGCGCGAAGGCAAGGCCCACGGCTACGGCATCCTGATATCCCCCGATAATTCACGTTACGAAGGCGAATTCAGGGAAAACAGGATGCACGGACGGGGTGCAATCATCTCGGTGGACGGCAAGCGACTGGAGGGCATTTACCACGAGGGCCTGCCCCATGGCGTCATGACCATCTCGGCACCGGGCGCCGAGGCCGTCGAGGTCGAGTTCGATCACGGCCAGCGTATCCGCTAGGCGGATGCACCCGCATTACCGTCAGTAACGCACCAGGACGCGGTATTCAAGCACGGTCTTGCCTTCTGCCGGTATCGGCACCTGCCATTCCGCGGTGCCGGCGGCAACCTTCTGATGAACATGACTTTCTTCAAGCATCTTCCAGTCCCCCGGTACAGGTTCGCGCACGACGACTGTCACCGGTTCCGGCTTGGCGTTTTTCAATTCAATGCGGTAGGCGCTCTCGAATGCATAGTTGTACTGGGCGATGGCCGTGCGTTTCTTGAACAGCGTCTGTTTCTTGTCAGCCGTGATATCGAAGGCATCGCCCAGTTTCAGCCTGACTTCTTCCTTCTTCGGTGTGTGATCGATGTTATCCTCACCGACGAACTGGGCGTTGCCTGCGCTGTCCTTTTTGTAGACACGGACAATCCCTTTCGGTAAAGGTAATCCCAGCCCGGCATCTTCCTCGTTACTGAATTTGACGAATACGCCTATCTTCATTTTCTGACCGATATCACCATAACTGCTGCGGTAATAGTAATCGCTGCCCTGCAGGAGAAACTGCTTTTGCACGGGCACGCTCGAAGCGGTCAACAGGGACACCTGCTTGGTCTGGTTATCCGCGATTGTCGTCGGGCGGTTCAATGTATAGAGGTGGTATTCAAACAGGCTTTCCTCCGCCATATTGCCGACCGCGTCTTCCATCACCATTTCCGCGCGCGCCATTTTGGCTGCCATCGGCACTCGTTGGCGCACCTGGTTGACGTCGCCGGCTACCAGTTGCATACGAGCGTTATTGTACGCAGTGCCGCTGACATTGTTCAGCGTGACCCAGCCGGTTAAATCGATGCGGTTATCCTCCGGGTTTAACTCGGCCACGTAATCCGCCTTCCAGGAAAGCCCCCCGGTCAGGTAACTCAGTTCCAGGTCCTGCGGACCGGACTGGTCATTTTCAAGCTGGATTACCAGGGTCGGCTTGTCGCGCAGGTTGTCCGGCACGCGGTCGAAGATATAACGGCCGCGCGGGTTGGTCTCGATACGATCGCCGATCTTCAGGACCACGCCATTGTTGGTGCTGAGCACCGTGGCGTCCTCGATTGTTTCGACGCCGGTTGCCGGGTTCATGCTGGCGATACGGATGCCCTTGCCGACATATTTCTCAAGCAGTTTCTGCGGTGTCAACAGATCGAAATCGAAATTCTGTTCCAGCACGCGCAATGCTCCACCTGCTTCCAGGCTTCTCAGCAGGGCCGTTTCCGGACGCATGCGGGCGCTGACGCCGCGGAACGCCAGGCGGTTGAACCCCGGCGCCAGGGAGACCTTGCGGGCATCCTTGACCAGGGCGAGGTTCTCATTATAGATGGTCACCGCCACCGCAGTCTGATCGGACAGGCGGGTCAGCCGCTCAGTGTCGGCAGCCTGTACGCACATCACCGCCAGCGCCAGG
>JBFGPT010000060.1:0-7434 GCA_041564575.1 Gammaproteobacteria bacterium
ATACCGTTCCCTGTCCGCTTCCGGAAGGATATGGCCGCGGCAAGCTGTTGCATTATTCGGACAAACCCTGGAGTTCCCGTACCGGCATCATTCGATTCATGGTAAAGCCAGGTGAAGCGGTGCGGACGGACCAGCCGCTGGCGCGCATTTACAATGCCTTTGGCCGGCGCCAGGAAACCATTCGCGCACTGCAGGATGCCGTTGTCCTGGGTTGTTCTGATTCTTCGGCGGCCTTTCCGGGTATTCCCGTGATGTCGTTCGGTGTGCCGGTGAAACACGCCAGAGATATCGATAAATCAACTACAACTGTGCGTCGCAGGATCATGCATACAGGAAACTGACATGAACAAGAAAACAGACATGAATAAAAAAACAGATAACAAGAATTCGTCACTGGTCAAGGTGCTGGGGCCGGTTGAAAACCTGGAAAACTACGTCAAGGCAGACTGGTGGATGCATATATTCAATGCCAACTACCTGCGCACCGACGGTGATGTGGTGGAAGACCCGGAAATCACCCGCAAGGAGATCGATACGTTTACAGCCGCCCTGGATTTGCAAAAAGAGGACCGGTTACTCGATCTCTGCTGCGGTCAGGGACGGCATGCACTGGAACTGGCCCGGCGCGGGTTCAGCCAGGTCTCCGGCCTGGACCGTTCGCATTACCTTATCACCCGGGCCCGGAAACTGAACAGACAATCCGGCCTCAACGTGCAGTTCCGCGAAGGCGATGCCCGCAAACTGCGCTTCAAGACCGATCACTTCGACGTGGTGATCATTCCCGGCAACAGCTTTGGTTACTTCGAATCGCTGAAGGAGGACAGCCGCGTGCTGGAAGAGGTGAGGCGTGTGTTGAAACCGGACGGCAAATTGCTGATCGATGTCACCGATGGCCAGTACATGCGCGAACACTTCGAACCGCGCAGCTGGGAATGGATCGACAAGAACTATTTTGTCTGCCGCGAGCGATCCCTGTCAAAAAGCGGTGATCAACTGGTCTCCCGTGAAGTTATCACGCACGTCACCAAGGGCGTTCTGGCCGACCAGTTTTATGCCGAGCGGTTGTACACCTTCGAGGAACTGTCACAGTTGCTGGCAGAGATGGGGTTCGTTGACATCCGCTCGCACAGTGAGCTGTCCTCGGAGTCCAAGCGTAACCAGGACCTCGGCATGATGGCGAAACGGATCATCATTACCGCGACCATCCGTAAGGGATGGGCGCCTGTTTCCAGGTCGGCGGATAAACCTGAAAAGATCGTTATCCTGATGGGTGACCCGAAGCGGAGCGACAGGATCAAGCCGAATGCCAGCTTCGATGATGATGACTTCGAAACCATCAACCGCTTGAAGGAAGCGCTGGGTAAACTGAGCCGCTACGAGTTCGTGTATCTAAACGATCATGATACCCTGTTCCAGGAACTGCAGAAATTACGGGATAAATGCAGTTTTGTTTTCAACCTGTGCGACGAAGGCTTCAACAACGAGGCATCCATGGAGTTGCACGTCAGCGCGTTACTTGAGGTCCTGGGTATGCCCTATACCGGCGGTACGCCGCAATGCCTCGCCTATTGTTATGACAAATCACTGGTGCGCGGTATCGCCAGCGAAATGGATGTGCCGGTACCGAAGGCCTTCACTATCAAGCCCGAAGATGTCAATTTCATCGATTTCCCGCTGAATTTCCCGGTCATCGTCAAACCAAACTTCGGAGATTCGAGCTTCGGTATCACTGCCAGCAATGTCTGTTACGACGTGACGTCACTGGAGCAGGCCCTGATCCAGGTGCGCGAGCGTTTCGGCTATGACAAGCCGGTATTGGTGGAGGAATTCCTGACCGGCAAGGACCTCAGCGTCGGTATCATCGGCAACCCTGCCTCGAACTACACTGTGTTGCCGATCATCAACGAGGATTACTCGTGCCTGCCACAGGAGTTACCCAGGATCTGCGGATACGAGGCCAAGTGGGATCCGTCATCACCGTACTGGCAGATCAAGTCGGTGCCCGCCAACCTGCCGGAAGACGTGGAACGGTTCCTGGTGGCCAGTTGCCTGAAACTGTTCGAACGGCTGGAGTGCCGGGATTACGCACGTTTCGACTGGCGTCTGGACGCCAGCGGCAATCCCAAGCTGCTGGAGGTGAATCCGAACCCGGGCTGGTGCTGGGACGGCCACCTGGCCAAGATGGCCGCCCTGGACGACATCGATTACAGCACCATGCTGAAGATGATCCTGAAGGCGTGCCGGGAGCGGATTGAATTCCAGGCCATGCGCACGGCCGCGGCATGTCAGAATTGATGAAAAGACCGGTTCAGGATTGAGTTCAAGTCAAATGTCCCACTGACTGCCGTTAACCCGGAGCGCTCATTACGTGGATATTGAAAACAGCGAAGTGCCATCCCTGGATGTCCGGTCAGTGTCGATGGGTGTTGGTTTTTGAACCCTTACTCGTAACAGGTTTGGAACAGTACGGTTAGAGATGTACATATGAAAAAATAATTCAATTCAGTCACTTGTAAAAAAACCGTGGGTTGCCTGCTGTTTATGCAATTTTTCCTGAAACAATGGATGTTCAGTCAAAAATCCAGTTTCAGGAATTGTAATTATGAGCACACATCATGGCCGTTGTGATTGCGGCGAAATTGAGTATGAAGTTCAGGCTGAACCAGCGTGGGTAAGCCGGTAAGCACCATTCGGTATTTTGTCTGCGGCGCAGGTTGGAAAACATTAATCACCGTTCTAAAACACACTTGAATGTCAGACCAGGTTAAATAATTAACGCGTGCATATCAGGTCATGTGTTAAGGCGTATTTGACCCGGGACACCACTGGTACCGTCGCATGGATAGTTTCCCTGTATCATCAAACACCACGCCTTCTTCTTCCAGTAGTATGCGCTGGTAGTCCTCGCAGCCGGACGGACGCGGGCTGATCCGGCCCGTTGCATTGACCACACGGTGCCAGGGGATGGCTGAGTTGTCATCAAGCCGCGACAGGACCTGCCCGACCAGCCGTGCGCGCCGTGGCAGCCCGGCCGCCATCGCGACCTGGCCGTAGGTAGCGACCTTGCCCGCGGGAATCTGTTGCACCACTGTGAGGATATCCTGATATGACTCACGCATGCGGGCAGGAACTGTCAGGGCAGGATTAACAGGCGCAGGCCGTAGGCCACCAGGGCGGTAACGGCCAGTCCGGCGAGATACAGACCGATAAACCAGAGCCATTGAGTGGTTCGATTGTGTTGTTCACTCATGATGTTTACATACCCACCAATAGACAAGTAGTCCGTAACACCGCAGGGAGTCCGTGCGTCGAGCCAGCAGGTGCGTATTTATGGCGTGTCTGCGCTCTACTTATGGATACGAAGTGCCAGCATAAAAAATATGTTCAGTGTTTATAGCCCGCATCGAGGTCGACCTTGCCGCGGAATACCCAGTACACGTAGACGGTATAGGCAAGTATGGTCGGCAGCAGGATCACGGCGCCGGCGAGCAGCAGGGCCTGGGCGTTGGGCGCGGCGGCGGCTTGGTACAATGTCAGCGAGTAGGGCACGAGATAGGGGAACAGGCTGACCGCCAGGCCGATATAACCGAGCAGGAACAGCATGACCGCGCAGATAAACGGCATATAGGTGCTGGATGTACTGCGTGTTGACCGGTACATGACGACAGTGAAGACCACGACCAGCAGCGGGATCGGCGAGAACATCAGTAATTGCGGCCAGTCGATGTTCGGGTAATCAATACCCCAGCGCATGGCGGCATTGGCATCCAGCAACGGCACCCAGAGACTGACCACGACCATGCACAGAATCACCATGACCAGCGCGGCCAGTGTCAGCTTGCGCGACCAATCCAGCAATTCGCCCTCGGTCTTGATGATCAGCCAGGTGGTGCCGAGCAGTGCATAGCCCCAGACCAGTGCGCAACCGCAGAAGAAACTGAATGGCGTCAACCAGTCGAACATGCCGCCGGCGAAGCGACCGTTTTCGAGTTCGATACCCTGGACGACTGCGCCCAGGATCAATCCCTGGCTGAAGGCGGCAACCACAGAGCCCCAGTGAAAGGCCTGGTCCCAGACACGTTTCAGCACACCCTCGGATTTGAAGCGGAATTCGAAGGCAACGCCGCGGAAGATCAGTGCGACCAGCATGAAACCGATTGGCATGTAGACGGCCGGTAACAGCGCGGCATATGCCTTGGGAAACACCGCGAACAGCCCGCCACCGCCCAGCACCAGCCAGGTTTCATTGCCGTCCCAGACCGGCGCCACCGAGGTCATCATGACATCCCGGTCGCGGTCCGTAGGCGCGAAGGGGAACAGGATACCCAGCCCGAGATCAAAACCGTCGAGCAGGACATACATGAACACGGCCAGCGCCAGCAGGCCGGCCCAGATCAATGGCAGGTTCAGGGATTCCATCATGGCGGTGTCACTCCGGCACGGCCCTTGCCCAGTAATTCACCTTCGTACTCGGAAACGATCAGGTTGGTGGCCATGATGGGCGGTGACTCCAGATCTGTCGATGGATGGCCGGAGTCGGTCGGACCCCGCCAGGCCAGCCGGAACAGGTAAAAGACACCCGCGGTAAAGACGATGGCATAGGTAAATATAAAAATAGTCAGCGACATACCGACGGCATCGGCGGTAACCGGTGAAACCGAGTCGACCGTGCGCAGCAGGCCGTAAACCGTATATGGTTGCCGGCCGACCTCGGCGGTAAACCAGCCGGCGATCACGGCGATAAAGCCGGACGGCCCCATGATGAAGCAGAGCCGGTGAAACCAGCCGCTTTCGGTGAGCTTGCCCTGTTTTAACAGGTACACGCCGACCCAGGCGGTGAACAACATCAACATGCCAATGCCGACCATGATCCTGAAAGCCCAGAAAACGACGGCAACCGGCGGGCGTTCATCCTCCGGCCATTCCTTCAGACCCTTGATCTCCGCATTTAAATCGTGCGCGACCACGAGGCTGCCGAGCTTGGGTATGGCAATCTCGTAATCGTTCGCCTCTTTTTCTTCATTCGGCATGCCGAACATGATCATGGGCGCGCCGCGATGGGTTTCCCAGTGGCCTTCCATTGCCGCGAGCTTGATAGGCTGGTATTCATGTACGTTAACGCCGTGCGAGTGACCGGCCGCGATTTGCAGCGGTGCGACGATGGCGGTGAAGAGGATGCCCATTTTAAACATCAGCACATTGGCTTCGGTGCGCCTGCCCATGATCAATTGCAGGGCCGCCACCGAGGTCACCACGAACCCGGTGGTCAGGTATGCGGCCAGCACCATATGCGTAAACCGGTAAGGAAAAGACGGGTTGAAGATGACCTCCAGCCAGTCATTGGCAAAGAACACCCCGTCCCTTATCTCGTAGCCGGCCGGCGTGTGCATCCAGCTGTTGGCGGCCAGGATCCAGAACGCCGAGATCAACGTGCCGATCGCCACGATCGTGGTTGAGGCGAAATGCAGCCCGCGGCCCACACGGTTCCAGCCGAACAGCATGATCGCGAGGAAGGAGGCCTCAAGGAAACACGCGGTCATGACCTCGTAACCGAGCAGGGGGCCGAGCACGTTGCCGGTCAATTCCGAGAACACGCTCCAGTTGGTGCCGAACTGGTAACTCATGACCACGCCGGAGACGACCCCCATTCCAAAGGAGATAGCGAAGATCTTGATCCAGAACTGGTACAGGTTGAGGTAGACATCCTTGCCGGTCTTCAACCAGAGACCTTCGAGGAAGGCCAGGTAACTGGCGAGACCGATGGTGAATGACGGAAAAATAATATGGAAAGACACCACGAACGCAAATTGCATACGGGCCAGCAACACCATATCAAGCGATTCCGTCATCACGAATTCAACACCTTTATTTATTCAAAGTTATCGCATCGGGGTGGCAGATCCCCGAACGGGCAGTGATCACGCCTGATACGGTGACGTGAGAGACAGATGTTTGCCGATGAATGATGCGACTATCTCACCCGGTATGCAAGCAGCGTGTTATCCAGCATCATGGGCAGGATGATCAGCCCCTGCAGCGGCATGTATTCATGATCCGCCATGCCCTGCTGCAGCGTCAGCAACAGTCGCGCGCGCCCGTAGCGGTCGATCCGGTACAGTTTGCCGGCCATCCAGTCCGTGACATAAAAGTCCAAACCCACCGGTTCGACACCATCGAGATTGCCTATAGCGGCGCCATCGCCGAGACTGCGGATCGACTTGTCCCGCAGGCTGACGGCCTTCAGGTGACCCGGCACCTCGGTGGCAAAACCCTCGCCCATGACGCCCCAGGCGCCGACGACGATCTGGTTTCTTTCGGCATGCAGTCCGTTCGGATTTTGCAGCGCGGCATCCTCCAGCCAGACCTGGAATTCACCCTCCTCCAGCACGTGGATGCGGTTGGTGACCATGTCAGAAACAAACACCCGGCCATCGGCAGCGATCGTGACATCGTTGAGGAATTTCGCGCCGGGGGCCGTATAGGCCTGATGGACGGCGCCGCGGCCGATGTCGATCTCCACCAGCCGGTCTATGTCGGACACATACAGGCGGTCATGGTATATGGCCATGCCCTTGGGGGCGTCCAGGCCGGAAACCCAGTTGAGTTCAACGAGCATGCCGTCCGGCGTAACGACCGAGATAAACCCGTTGCCATCCTTGCCGTCCGCTGCGCCGTTGACATTGGAGACGTAGATCAGGCTATTGCGGGCATCGTACACCGCGGATTCAGGATTACTCAGACCCTCGAGCTGCCAGGCCCTTGTCAGGGTCTCGGCCTTGAGTGTGCCCGGCAGGCAGGCAAGCAACAGGAAAGCGGTCTGGAAAACTTTGTACATGAATGTTGACTCCGTATTGTGAATCCGGGGATAGATTACCCCGGTTAGGGCTGACAGTCGATGCGGCCGATCAGGATTCGTTATTTATCTTGTCCAGGACAAAGTTATAGATAAACGCGGGTAACTCGTGGCCGATGTCGGTGAAAATACGGGTGATGGTCTCGATATCGACCCGGCCGTCCTGGACCAGGATGGGAGATTTCTTCATTTTCATGACCTTCTCCTCGCCATCGTCCACGGCATGATGGGAAATGCCGTGGCCGGCTTCCCAGGTCAGTGCGTGCTCGTTTTCGCCCTTGTTGTAACAGATCTGGAAACGGCTGATGTTGCCATTGTCGTCCAGCCAGACGAACAGGTCGGTCTTGTTATCGGTGAACCAGCGCCTGGCGGGTTCGTTGTCTGCTTTACTGACGGGGATCTCTCTGAGCACTGCCGGTCTCTCTGGATATACACACTATATCATTATAAACCGGCGGCGGGCCTTCTAGGTAAACAGTTCCCGCAATTTGGCCCCGGGGTCCTCCACGCTCATGAAGGCTTCTCCGACCAGGAAGGCATTGACGTCGTTCTTGCGCATTAACGCCACGTCTTCCCGGGTG
>JBFGPT010000061.1:0-7363 GCA_041564575.1 Gammaproteobacteria bacterium
GGAAAGATTAAATACTTATAAAGTATACAAAGATACAACTGAAAAAGCAGTATACCTTCCTGCACATGTCGTAATCAATGATAGTTTAATTGAAAATTGCGGTGTTAGAATTAAAGGGGAGTCATCTTACAAGTTTTATCCCGGCAAGAAGTTCAAAATTCCCCCGATCATCCGTTTCGGATGCTGGATCGGCGGCGATCGGGACGGCAACCCGTTTGTCACCAACGAGGTGACGCGGAATACACTGCTGGCCAATCGCCGGGCCGTCCTGAAGCATTACCAGGATTCCCTGGACGGTATGGTGAAACATATCAGCGTTTCGGAGCATGCCATCAAGCTCGACAAGGATTTTACCCGGCACCTGAAAAAAACTGCCAAAACGCTCGGTGACTCACAGAAATACCTCGGCCGCAACCCGGGCGAGGTCTTCAGGCAGTATTGTACCTGCCTGAAAGAACGTATCACGGCCACGCTCAACGCCACGACCGGGGCCTACAGCAGCGCCGATGATTTCATCAGCGATTTACGGATCATGGAGCAGGCGCTGCATGATGCCAATTGCGCTCACCTGGCCAGATCCCTGGTCAAGCCCCTGCGGCGCGAGGCACAGGCCTTCCGTTTCTGCACGGTGCGGCTTGATCTCAGGGAAAACAGCCAGACGATGAACCATACCATGCAATCGATCTGGTCGGCGCTGAACGGCGGTCGCGAGGCGCCGGCGCTTGAATCCGAGGAGTGGGGCAAGTGGCTGCGTGATGAACTGGCCCGGCCGTTAAAGGTACTGCCGGAATTCATTACCCTGGATGAACGCGCCAGTTCGACGTTCGGACTGTTCCGTATGGCAAAGATCATCTGGGACGAACTCGACGAAGAGGCCTTGGGCCATTTCATCCTCAGCATGACCCGGTCGGTCAACGATATCCTGGCGGTTTACCTGCTGGCCAAGTATGCCGGCCTGTTCGGTGACAAGGATTCAACGCAGTATTGCCGTTTGCCGATCGTGCCCCTGCTGGAAACTATCGACGATCTGAGAAACGGTCCCAGGATCATGAAAGATTTACTGACGACGTCGGTGATCAAGCGCTCAATCAAGAAGCAGGGCGGCACGCAGGAAGTCATGGTCGGTTATTCCGATTCCAACAAGGATGGCGGTTTCCTGACCTCCAACTGGGAACTTACCAAGGCGCAGCAGCGCCTGACAAAAATCGGCGAGAAATGCGGTATTCCCCTTACTTTCTTTCACGGGCGCGGCGGTTCGGTCAGCCGGGGCGGCGCCCCCACGGGCAAGGCCATCGCCGCACAGCCGACCGGCTCTATCAAGGGCAAGATGCGCATCACCGAGCAGGGTGAAGTGGTGTCCAGCAAGTATGCCAATGAGGGCACCGCCGCTTATCAACTCGAATTGCTGACCTCCAGCGTCCTGACGCATACGATGAAATCCCTGGGTGAAAAGGAAGCGATGCAAAATGTCGAATTCGACGAGGCGATGGAAACCCTGTCCGGCTATGCCTATGCCCACTATCGCAAGCTGGCTGAAACCGAGGGCCTGGTGGATTATTACAGCGCGGCCAGTCCGGTAGAGGAACTGGCCAGGATGAACATCGGCTCGAGGCCGGCGCGCCGTTTCGGCGCCAAGTCGCTGGCGGACCTGCGCGCCATTCCCTGGGTGTTTGCCTGGACCCAGAACCGGCACCTGGTCCCTGGCTGGTATGGTGTCGGCACCGCGCTGCATACCTTTATCAAGGATCGCGGCAAGAAAGGTGAGGACATCCTTGCCAGCATGTTCGAGGATTCGCGGCTTTTCAGGCTGATCCTGGACGAGGTAGAAAAGACCCTGTGCCTGGTGGACATGGAGGTATCCAAAGCCTACGCCTCACTGGTCAAGGACAGCAATATCCGCAAGCAGGTCTTTTCCATGATCGAAAGCGAATATGAACTGACCTGCAAGATGGTGCTGCAAGTCAGCGGTGAGAAGACACCGGGGACACGCTTCAAGCGTTTCAGCCGCAAGCTGGCACGGCGTAATACAATTCTTAACCGTGTCGGTCTGGAACAGGTGCAACTGGTCAAGCAGTTCAGAAAAGGCAAGGGCGGGAATGCCAAAAAAGACCTGAT
Source organism: Gammaproteobacteria bacterium (assembly GCA_041564575.1). Lineage (GTDB taxonomy): Bacteria > Pseudomonadota > Gammaproteobacteria > Eutrophobiales > Eutrophobiaceae > UBA4486. Next base: position 2,116 of record JBFGPT010000061.1, read on the forward strand.
CCCCTTGTTGCTATCCATCAACTGCGTGTCTGCCGGCCTCGGCTGGACCGGGTGAGGCCGGATCACTGGTAAACGGAACAGTATCGTAAAGCATCACGAGTCAGCAGTTTAATGAGGTGGGAATGACTTATGACTGAACCCGGTAGCGAACAGCACCCGGTGACGCCCGGCGGTCAGGAGCCGGACGTACCGATGCCCGAGGTCAATGAACTGGGTTTCGATGATTTGAAGGAATGTCTGCTCAAGGGTATGAACGATTTTGCCCGTGCGCCGCGTTTCGGTCTGGTCATCGGCAGTGTGTTTACCCTGGGCGGGATACTGATCATCCTGTCGCTCACGGTCTGGAAGGTCAACTGGCTGGTGTATCCGGCAATCATGGGATTCCCGCTGGTCGGCCCTTACGCCGCCGTCGGTCTGTATGAAGTGAGTCGCAGGCGCGAAAAAAATCTGCCGCTGCAGTGGAAGGAGATCCTGAAGTCATCCTGGTTCAATTCCAAGCGCGAATTGCAATGGATGGCCTTCGTCATGCTCTTTATTTTCTGGATATGGATATACCAGGTCAGGCTACTGGTCGCCATTATCCTGGGGGAGATGTCATTCGCTACCTGGGCAAGATTCCTCGAAATTATCACGACCACGACGGAAGGACTGATTTTTATTCTGGTCGGACACGTGGTGGGCGCCTTCCTGGCGATGGTCCTGTTTTCCGTTACCGTGGTTTCCATCCCCTTGCTGCTGGATCGTGACGTCGATTTCATAACGGCCATGATCACCAGTATCAGCACGGTCTTCAAAAGCCCGGTAGTTATGTTGTCATGGGGTGTTTTCGTCACCCTGGCGGTGATAGCCTCATTTATCCCGATGTTTCTCGGTCTTTTGATCGTGTTACCGGTGCTCGGTCATACGACCTGGCATATCTACAAAAAGGCGGTGGTCTGATCATGTATATGTGTGTGCGGACCGAACTCTGTACAAAAGGAATCACGGCAAAACGTCCAAACTGACGCCGGGATTAAAACTCCAGTCAGTAACAGTGGAGGCAGCGCGATGCGGTACGCACTGAAATTCCTGCTGGTGGCCCTGTTGTTGCCGGTAACGGCCTGTACCACCAACAGCAAATCCTACCGTGAGATCACCGATCCGAACCTGAGATATATCGCCGTGATCAAGGAAATGCGGACGGGTTACGCCATGGTGATATATAACCCGGTGACGTGCCGGGAGATAGGCCCGGCCTGCGGATTTTTCAGGTCGCATGCCTATGCGCACCAGCGACTAAATCATACCCTCATAGATGTACCGTCTGCCTATCCACCGTTGTTTGAAAGACAGGCGGATTGCTGGGCGGCAAAATATGCCAGCGATGAAGAGGTGCAGGCAGCCCTGGTCTTTTTCGGGAATCAGGAGAACCTGCGTAAATACCGGGTTCCCGGTGATGCTGAAGACCGCGCCGCGACCATTCGCGAGTGCGCGCGGCAGGCGCAAAAGCCGGCAGCGGGCACCGACTGAGGCGGCAAGGCCCAGTTACTCCAGTTCATCGGCGCAAAAGGCCGTGGCTATCGTGCAACACTCGGTGTATTCCTCGCAGTAACCCAGCGCTTTTCGGCGGGCCTCGTTCAGCGTCTCGGACCAGGCCCAGCCAGCCGCGCCGTCCGCGCCACGCGCAAAGGCAAGGCAATGATTACTCCACACCTCTACCTGGCAATTGCTATCGTTCATGCGGCAATTTTCCAGGGCAACCTGTTCGGCCTGCTGTAACTGGACAAATCCCCAGGACTCACCCCAACCGTTGTTCGCACCGATAGCGATTGCGGCATAATACAGGGTGCCGGAACGCAGGCGTTCAGGCTCGGGCACCGGGCCCTGGCCGGCCCGGCATTGCTGCAGTTCGCGCAGCCGTTCTTCTTCTGCCTTTTGTGCGGCCATCTCCAGTTGCTGACGGGCAATGCGTTCTTTTTCCTGTTGCAGTTTCAGGCGTTCTGCTTCCAGGCGCTGTTTCTCGGCGGCCAGCAGCTCCTGTTTACGGCGCTCTTCCTCGGCCTTTTTTCTTTCAGCATCCAGCCGGGCGGATTCCTCCTGTTGCCGTCGGATCGATTCCTTTTCCTGTTCCAGTTTCAGCCGTTCTTCCTCCAGACGTTTTTTCTCCGCGGCGATCTCCTGCTGTCTGCGCAGTGCCTCGGCCTCCAGTGCCGCCTGGCGTTGTTCCTCGGCCACCCGGCGTTCCTGTTCCAGGCGTTCTGCCTCGGCCTGCTGCGCCAGCGCCGCCTGTTCCTGTCGCAATCGTTCCTGTTCGGCCTGTTGCTCCCTGAGGACTTGCGCCGGGTCGATTTCAGGTCCGGTGCTGACGTCAGTTTCCGGGTCTGGCAGCCGCGACTGGCGGCTGTAAAGATAGGTGCCGCCTATGATGAGAAGTACCAGGCCTGTGGCGAACAGGTAGGCGAGCGTACGTTTTTTTTTCACCGGGGCCGGGGCCATTCTCGTACCAGGCTGTGTCGGGCGTTCCTCGAAGGTCTTCAGCGTGTCGATACCCGCACGGTAGTGTTCAAGATCAAAGTCCCGTTTCCAGTCCTGTATGGACTGCGGACGGTCCTGTTGCCTGAACATGAGTCCATGGTCGATTGCCTTGAGGAAGCGTTCCGAGCACAGGCCCGGTGTGATTTGCTCCAGGCTGACGAATGAGTCTTCTGAACGTTCCAGTAGTGACTTGCTGCGATCCACGGCATCCAGTGGCACGCGGCCCGTTACGGCCCGGTACATGGTCGCCGCCAGGCTGTAGATGTCGGTCCAGGGGCCCTGTTCATCGCTTTTCGAGTAATACTGTTCGATCGGGGCATAGCCCGGAGACACCAGCGTCGTCAGTGTCTTGGTCTGTGTGCCGATGGCTTGCCGGGCGGAGCCAAAGTCGAGTAATACGGGGCTACCGTCCTCGCGCACGAAGATAGTCCCGGGCTTGATGTCCCGGTGGATAAAACCGGCATCATGTACCTGTTGCAGGCCATCGAGGATGGGGTAGAGGATGCGTACCAGTTCGGGCTCGTCCAGGGTTTTACGCCGCCCGAGGATCTCCTGCAGGCTGTGGCCCTGCTCATACTCCATGATCATGTAGGCGGTATTGTTCGCCTCGAATACGCTGAAAACCCGGACGATGTTCGGATGTTTGAATTTTGCGAGTGTCTTGGCCTCGGCGATGAAACGGTCCAGGCCCCAGTTGTATTGTTTACCGAAATCGCCGGTCGCCGGTTGCACCGTGGCGTCGTTTTCACGCACGGCCAGTTCGATCGGCAGGTATTCCTTGATCGCAACTTCCTGGTCCAGGTTGGTGTCGTGAGCGAGATAGGTGATGCCGAAGCCACCCTGACCGAGGATGCGCCGGATCTCATACCATTGCAGCCGGTAACCGGGCTTGAGGGCATTACGATGATATTCTGCGGTCATGCGGACCAGTGCCGGGCTGGTCAGTTGTCGCTGCGACCGCCGCCACCACCGCCACCGCGTTTTATCGTGGGATCAGCGGGAGGTGCGCCCGGCGGCATGCTGGCAGGGTCACCGGGGGTGGCTTGCGCCGGGGGCTGTTGCTGTTCCGGCGCCGCGAATTTCAACACGCGCACTTTCGCGGTCACATGGCCGGAGTTGTCCCAGAAAAAATCCGGGTGATCATTCACCATCAGGTACAAGATACCCGGTTCCAGCGGCGTGATTTCCCGGGCATTCCCCACGGCAAACGGTTCACCCCCGTGGCCGATTTTACCGATCAGCGAGGAGTGCGTAGCCGGCCCGACCGTACGCGTGGCCGGGCCCAGGTCCCAACAGGCCAGGGTATAGGGCGAGATACCATCCGGCCCGGTGGGATTGCACAGGCCACCCACTTGCCATGTCCCCTCGGCGCTGATGAGGTAGGAATGGCCGGCTTCCAGCCGGATGCCGGCGCTGCGCCAGAACTTGTCGCTGGCATTCACCTGCGCGGAATGCTGCTTGTCGAGACTGTCCAGTGTTGTAACCTCGGTGGCCTCGGTAAAGGGAAACTCAAAGGCGAGGCACAGGGCCGGGAGTACCGGTAAGAACACGAAGACAAGGAACGGTGATAAACGGGCAGGCTTCATTATTATCCAACCTCCATTGCATGGTACATTACCAGCAAGTTTATGGATTTAAAAGACGGTGGCCGGGATCCTGGTCGGGTGCCTGTATATATGCGCAACGATGGCGTATTGTTACTGCGGTCAGCCTCACAGTAATATCGTTGCCAGGTCACAGCAAATGGCATGACGGGGAAGTGATTACATTATGAACATAGCTATAGAACACATCAGTGACTGGTTTGCGCAAAATTACGCGAACCTGATCATCACTATAGTCATTATCCTGTGCTATTTATTTTTCCGCCGTCTTGTCTTTCCGGTGCTGGAAAGACACGTGGAGCGGGATAACCTGAAAGATGCAACGCTGGACAGCGCAGTCTTCAGCCTGAACCTGCTGGCTATTGCCATGACGATTGCCCTGATCTTTTTTGCCTGGGGCTATGACTTCAAGGGCCTGCTGGCATTTTCCACCGGGCTCATCGCGATCACGGGCGCAGCACTGTTCGCGAGCTGGTCGATACTCAGTAATATAACTGCGTTCTTTATCCTGCTCGCGCATCGTTCGTACCGTCGCGGTAACTTCCTGAGGATAATTGACGGCGATAACTATATCGAGGGATATATCTCGGAGATTAACCTGTTCAGTACCACGCTGATCAGCGAGCACCGTGAAATCATACTTTATCCAAATAATCTCATCATTGCCCGCCCGATCCTTGTGAATCCGAAAGAGCGTTTTGAAATCATGGGCAAGATCCAGGATTTCACCGGTAGAGAAGCAAAGCAGGAGCAACCGGATGGTTAAAAACAGATTCAGGGGCAGTTGCCTTTGTGGAAAAGTAGCCTACGAAATCGAAGGGCCGTTTAAAGTCTTCCAGTATTGTCATTGCAGCCGTTGCCGCAAGTTTACCGGCAGTGCGCATGCCGCAAACCTGTTTGTTCCCCCGGAACACTTCAGGTGGATCAGCGGCCAGGAATATGTCGAGCGATATGAGTTGCCGGGGGCAAAATACTTTGCCACCACGTTCTGCAGGCAATGCGGATCGTCATTGCCCTGGACCGCGAAGGGCGGTACCAATGTCATCGTGACTGCCGGGACTCTTGATGAAGATCCGGGAATCAGGCCGATGTGGAACATCTTCTGGTCGGACAGGGCCCCCTGGTATACC
>JBFGPT010000062.1:0-7319 GCA_041564575.1 Gammaproteobacteria bacterium
CCTGTGCTGTCAGGGGCAGGCCCAGGCTGACAATGACCAATAGCCGTACCAGGTATCTTCCCATCTTCATCCCTCGAACTGAAAGAACTGTGCCTGCCTGAATCCGAACAGCCGCGCGATCAGCATGTCCGGAAAGGATTCGATCCGGATATTCAGGTTCCTGACCGCGCCATTGTAATAGCGCCGGGCATATTGCAGGTGTTGTTCCACGTCACTGAGATTATGCTGCAAATCCAGGTAGGAGGCATTGGCCTTGAGATCCGGATAATCCTCGGCCAGCGCCACCAGACGCCCGACCAGCCCGCCCAGCTCACTTTCGATTTCCCCTTTTCTGACGATATCGGAAAGCGCCTCGCTCTGTGCCCGCAACTCGGTGATGTGGGCCAGAGTGCTGCTCTCGTAACCGGCATATTGTTTCACGGCCTCGACCAGTTTCGGGATCAGGTCGTGACGGCGTTTCAGTTGTACGTCGATATCGCTCCAGGCGGTCAGCACCCGATTCCGATCACGCACCAGCAGATTGTAGATGACAATCGCCCAGGCCAGCGGCAGTCCGAAGACCAGCAGATAGATTTCAAGATGCTGTAACATGATCGTTAATATGCAATCGTGACGATTGTGTAAGTGCTGTTCCCTTCCCGGGTCTTGACGATGACTTCATCATCTGTCTTTTTACCGAGCAATGCACGCGCCAGGGGCGAGTCGACGCTGATACACGATTCGTCGGAGTCGATTTCATCCGCGCCGACGATATGATACAGGCACCGTGTCCCGTCATCATTTTCCAGCTCCACCCGGGCGCCGAAAAACACCTGTTCCGTGGAACCCGGCTCGGTGACTATCCGGAGTTGCGGCAGGCGTCTTTGCAAATAGGCGATGCGCCGGTCGATTTCACGCAACTGTTTTTTCCTGTAGATGTATTCGGCGTTTTCCGAGCGATCACCCTCGGCCGCCGCGGCTGCCAGCGCCTGCCTGACCTCATTGCGTTTTTCCCACAGCGCCTGGCTTTCCTGTTCGAGCCGCCGGTAACCGGCCGCCGTGATATACGGTGAAGATGCGGGCGGTTTTTCCTTCCAGCGGCTCATGCATGCGCGCGGTGGCGCAAGCATGTGGAACACATGGGCATGACTGCCTGCTGCCAGTACGCTGTCATTCAGCGGCCTGCAACGCTTCCAGGACCTTTTGGGGATGATCCGCGGCCTTCGGCACCTTGCGCCAGTGCTTGACGACCTTGCCGTCGGGGCCTATCCAGACCGTTGAGCGTATTACGCCCTCGACTTTTTTGCCGTACATCATTTTCTCGCCGTAGGCGCCGTATTTGATCATGACCTTGCGGTCCGGGTCGCACAGCAGGCGGAAGGGCAGGCGGTATTTATCGATGAATTTCCGGTGCGAGGCCTCATCGTCGGCGGAGATGCCGAGGACCTCGGCGTCCTGTTTGCCGATTTTTTTCCAAAGGTCCCGGAACCCGCAGGCCTCCTTGGTGCAGCCCGGGGTATCGTCTTTCGGATAGAAATAAACGATGACGTGTCTGCCGCGCAGGTCCTTGAGGGACACCTTGTCGCCGTTCTGATCTTTCAGCGTGAATGCCGGAGCCGCTTTGCCTTCTTCGATAGCCATGGAAAATGCCTCCCGATATGATTTTTTGTTAAACTTTTTCCGTAGATCAGGGTCTTTTTGCGGGTGAGAACCAGAATTATATAAAAAACACCGGATTCCACGATCAGGGGCAGTCTAAATCATGAGTCTCATAAAACAAGTTACCACCTGCATGCTGCTGGCCTGTACCGGGCTGGTCAGCGCCAACACCCTCTATAACGAATACAAGCCGGAAGGAGAGTTTGTCCTGCTGTTCAATGCATTCCGAATCTATTTTCACTGCCAGGGCGAGGGCCGGGAAACGGTCGTGATTGACGCGGGGATAGGCGATGCCCTGGCCAACTGGCTGCCGGTACAGGAAAAACTGTCCGGACATACCCGGGTCTGCCTGTATGACCGTGCGGGTTACGGCCTGAGCGACCCGGGACCGGGGCCGAGGACTACCGCGCAGATCACGTTCGAGCTGTACGCGTGGTTGAAGAAGGCCGGCATCGAGGGTCCCTACGTACTGGTCGGTCATTCCTTTGGTGGCTATACCGCCCAGTTTTTCGCCAGCCAGTTTCCCCAAGAAACCGCGGGCCTGGTGCTGGTGGATTCCTCGCATTCAAGGCAGGTCAAGCGTCTGGCGAAACTGGACACGCTCGAGGACGCCCCGCGGAAATCTGTCGGCGGTTACCGTTTCGAAGACGAAAGCCGGCTGACGCCGGCGCAGAAACTGTGGAAACATCTCAACGCCCAGCGCAAGTCGGTCTGGACGCAAATGGATGAACTCGGCAGTTTCAGAGACAGTGCTGATGAAGTGAACGGAATCGTCAAGCATCTGCCACCGGTACCGCTGGCGGTTCTGACACGCGGTCGCAGCCAGCTACCCACGATTCCGGGCGATAAATCGATGGAAACCGTCTGGCACGAGATGCAAGAGGACCTGACCACAATGAGCCCGCACTCCTGGCAGGTGATCGCGCGGGACAGCGGACACAGTATTCACCAGGAAGCGCCGGAAGTGATCGTCGAAAATACCCTGAAAGTTATCCGCCAGGCCAGTCTTGCGCGCGACAATTCCGCAGCGGCATCAGGTGACGACGACTGACGGTTCACCGCCGGTACATTACCGGATCTCAGGCGATATCCTTGCCGTTATCTGCCCCGAGGATCTCGTACAGGTGTAGCAGTTCCTTGCGCGGCAGGGTTTTTTGCCCCGGTGAACGGGTTATCTCCGCCGCCAGCTGGGTGATGCTGCTCATGCTGGTATTCAAATCCTCCATGGCGTGCAGCTGGTCCTGAATCGCTGTATCGATTTCTTCCGATGTCTGCGGCGCGCTGCGCCAGCCGGCTGCTTCCCCGGCAGGTGTAGCGGCGAGGGGCCGGTGGCTGATCGCCGTTAACTCATCCGCGACGTGCGCAAAGCCCTTGCCTTCCGTGCCGATACGGGCCGCCTCCAGCATGGTGTTGAAGGCCAGCAGGCGGGTCATGGCGCTGACCGCGCTGATGCGGTGGTTGTGATCCTTATGCAGATCTTGCGGTCTTTTCATTTTTGATCGTCCTCCGTCGATACTCACATTTCTGCCGGCCTTATCGGCCTTCGCGGCAAAAACTTGAGGAATTGTGATCGAACGATGTTTGCTGCAATAATCGCCGGCATCCAGACACTTGAAGGAAACCTGCCAGATGCGGGCCATGGTGCTCAACAAAATTCGTATGCCATTGGAATTAAAGGAGTTAACGGTGCCTGCCTGTGGCCCGGAGGAGCTTCTGCTCAAGGTCCAGGCCTGCGCGGTGTGCCGCACGGACCTGCATATCTGTGATGGCGATCTTCCACAACAAAAACGGCCCGTGATCCCCGGCCATGAGATCGTGGCCACTGTGGCGGCGATCGGTGAAACGATTTCCCATTACCGCGTCGGTGACCTGGTCGGGGTGCCGTGGCTGGCCTTCACCTGCGGCGATTGCGGCTTTTGCAACAGCGGCCAGGAAAACCTCTGTGACGCCGCACGTTTCACTGGTTACCATGTCGACGGTGGTTATGCTGAATACACGGTGGCGCATCCGCAGTTCGTTTTGCCGCTGCCGGCCGGGACGGATCCCCTGGCGACCGCGCCGTTCATGTGCGCCGGTCTGATCGGTTATCGCTCCTACCGTATGGCCGGTGCGGCCCGGCGTCTGGGGATATTCGGCTTCGGGGCCGCCGCCCACATCATTTGCCAGATTGCCGTCCAGCAGGACCGCGAGGTCTATGCCTTCACCCGGCCCGGTGACCACATGGCACAGGATTTCGCCCGCGGGCTGGGTGCGGTATGGTGCGGTGATGCCGGCACGGCACCACCGCAGCCACTGGACGCGGCGATTATCTATGCCCCTGTCGGCGAACTGGTGCCGGCTGCGTTAAGAACGGTAAGGAAGGGCGGCGTGGTCGTCTGTGCCGGCATTCACATGTCGGATATCCCCGCTTTTCCTTATTCGATACTCTGGGGCGAGCGGCGGCTGCAGTCCGTCGCCAACCTGACGCGCCGGGACGGCGTGGAATTTTTACAACTCATGCAGGATTACAAGATCAGCACCACGGTAATTCCCTATCCCCTGGAGCAGGCCAACCAGGCGCTGGATGACCTGCGTGCCGGGCGGCTGGCCGGTGCCGCGGTCCTAGACATCGCCGGGACCGCGGCCTGATGTCGCGTCATTCCCTGCAACCCGGTTACCGGCTGCACTGGTATGTGCTCCGCGAGATCCTGGGTCAGGGCGGTTTTGGCATTACCTATCTGGCAGACGATACCAATCTCAACCAGCGGGTAGCCATCAAGGAATATTTACCGACCGAGCTGGCGGTGCGCGAAAACGATGATTCCGTGCATCCGGTTTCCGGCGAGCACGGCGATCAATTCAAGTGGGGGCTGGACCGCTTCATTCAGGAGGCGCAGACCCTGGCGCAGTTCAAGCATCATAATATCGTGCGCGTGTTGACGGTGTTCACCGACAACAACACGGCTTACATGGTCATGGAGTATGAAGAAGGCCGCGCCCTGCACGATGTACTCAAGGAACGCAAGACCCTGCCGGAAGACGAGCAAATCCGGATACTGACGCCGCTACTGGACGGGCTCGAAAAGGTCCATGCCATGGGCTTCATTCACCGGGATATCAAGCCGGCCAATATCTATATCCGCGCGGATGGCAGCCCCGTGCTGCTCGATTTCGGCTCGGCCCGCCAGGCCCTGGGGCACCAGACCCGGACCCTCACCACTATGGTTTCGCCCGGTTTCGCACCATTCGAGCAATATGTCAGCAAGAGCGACAAGCAAGGGCCCTGGACCGATATCTATGGCATTGGCGCTACCCTGTACCGGGCCAGCATCGGGCGGTCGCCACCGAACGCGGTGGATCGCAGCGAATCGATCCTGCATAACGGCCAGGATTTACTGGTGCCGGCGGTCCGGGTAAAACCGGACGGTTACAGTGAACAATTTTTACAGTCCGTCGATCATGCGCTGGCATTCAAGGGTGAAGATCGACCGCAGTCCATCGGTGAATGGCGCCGGGATTTCACCGGCCTGTTACCGGGGTCGACCATGCCAGGCGACGCCGTGGAAACCGTTGTTAATATTGCCCCGGACACGGTCAGCGCGGATGCCCCGGTTACCGCAAAGACATTTGAAGCCGGCGCCACGGCCGTCACCGCACCTGCCCCCGCAAGGCCCTCGTGGTTCAGGCGGCTGTCGGGATGGATAAAAAAGATCCTGAAATGGGGCGCGATCCTGTTCGCCGTGCTGGTGCTGCTGTCGCTGTGCAAGGACAGGCCGCAACAAAGCGGCGATGCTAAAAAGGATCAGGCCGGCGAGGCGCCGTCGGCGCCCGTGGAAGCACCGGCAGCGCCCGCCATGCTTCCCACGGAACCGCCGTCTGACACGGCCCTGATCGATGAATTACTGGCCGCGGCGGCGGACGATATCGATGCCCTCAGGCTGACCAGTCCGGTCGGCAACAACGCCGTGGAAAAATATCACAGGATCCTGAACCTCGATGCCGACAACCCGGCAGCGCAGTACGGTCTCGGCGAAGTCGCGGGAAAGTACCTGGAGTTGATGGACGGCGCCATCGTCAAACGCGAATTCCAGCGGGCACAACATTACCTGGACAAGGCCGCCAGTGTCGACCCGGATCACCCGGGACTGGAAGACGCGCGGGCCAGGCTGCGATCGGCGCGCGCGGTGGCCGAAACGCCACCGCCGGTGGACAGCGACCGGCCGGACAGGGATACGGCGACACCCGCCGATCAGAGTCCGGTTACGCCCCCCCCGTCCGGCCTGATGACGGAATACGAACGCCGGGCCATCGAGCGGGTAAAGGAGGCCCTGCACAAGAACCCGGATGACAAGGATGCCCAGCGCATGGCGCGGCGCCTGGCGAAAAATTTTGAACGCAAGGTTAAACAGGCGATAGAATCCGGCGAGTTCGCCCGGGCCGAGGCCTATGTCCGTGAGGCGATGGAACTGGCACCGAACAACCGCGGTTTGCGCGACGCCCTGGAGAAGATACTGGAGGTCAGGCGGCAAACAGGATTGTAGGGTGCTGATATACTCGACAACCAGCAAGCATGACACGGTAAATATGCAGCAGGATCCAGATATCATCAGGCAGGTTATTCGTCACCGGCGTTCCATCAACCGCTTCCGCCAGGATCCGGTGCCGCTGGAGGTCATCCGCGATGCCATTGATGCAGCCGTGTGGGCGCCCAATCACCGCATGACCGAACCCTGGCGGTTTTACCTGCTGGGAGAGGAAACCTGGCGGAGAGTCTGTGCGCTGAACGCGGAAATTGTCACAGCAGCAAAGGGCGAGAAGGCCGGGCAGCTAAAGCTGAAGAAATGGATGCAGATACCCGGCTGTCTGGTCGTGACCTGCGAGGAGTCCGGCGATCCCTTGCAACGGCAGGAAGATTACGCCGCCTGTGCCTGCGCCATCCAGAACCTGTCTTTGCTGCTCTGGTCGCAGGGGGTGGGTATGAAGTGGACCACCGGCGATGTTACCCGTGATGATCGATTTTACGATCATATCTGGGTCAATCGTAACGAGGAATTCGTCGTCGGACTGCTATGGTACGGCTATCCCGACGAGGAACCGGTGAGCGCGCGACAGCCCGGACAACAGTTTACCGTCGAACTGCCCTGACGCATTAGTCGTCTGTTGCGTGTTTACCGGGGCCAGGTGTGTGTGCTCGCAGGTTTCGACGCGAGATGCGATGATGCCTGAACAGGTTAAACCTGGCGCATCATTGCAGGATACGGCGATTCCCGGACAGACGTTCGGCCTCGAGTACGCTCAGGCGTTCGCTCATCTGTTCGTGCAGGAGAATGGTTTCTTCCGCGGTTTCAAATTTGGCGAGGAACTGGCAGCCTGGCTGGCGGCCTCGGATGTCTTCGTATTTCCCAGCCGTACCGACACCTTTGGCATCGTACTGCTGGAGGCCATGGCCTGCGGTCTGCCGGTGGCCGCCTTTCCCGTTACCGGCCCGTTTGACGTGGTCAAACGCGGTGTTACCGGCGTGCTGGACGATAACCTGAAACTGGCCATCGAGGGCGCCCTGCAACTGGACCCGCGCGATTGCATCGAATACGCACGCGGATTTTCCTGGAAAGTTTCCGCGCGAGATTTCCTGGATTACCTCGCGCCTTTGGAGGCCCCGGGCGATGCTAGCCAGGTAACAATGTTGTCCGGATCTTGATCTC
>JBFGPT010000063.1:0-7312 GCA_041564575.1 Gammaproteobacteria bacterium
GAAGCCATGTGCCTGGAATACCAGTAATTCCTGAGGAAGGACGAAAGAACAGCTTGTGAATACACCCATTCCTGATCCGAACCCTCCCCATCCGGCAACGCCGCACAGCGGGCGGGAACAATCAGAAATGCCCTTCGCCATCGTCCAGGGCGCGCCCATCACCGAACTGCCGCGCGACCTCTATATTCCGCCCCAGGCGCTGGAGGTGTTTCTCGAGGCCTTCGAAGGACCGCTGGACCTGCTGCTGTACCTGATCAAGAAGCAGAACCTCGATATCCTCGATATCCCCATCGCGCGCATTACCGAACAATACGTCAAGTACATCGACCTGATGGAAGAGATGCAACTGGAGCTGGCCGGCGAGTACCTGGTCATGGCCGCGGTGCTGGCGGAGATCAAGTCGCGCATGCTGTTGCCGCGGCCGGAGGAAGAGGCCGAGGAAGATGACCCGCGTGCCGAACTGGTGCGCCGGCTGCAGGAATATGAACGTTACAAGCAGGCAGCCGAAGACCTCGATGCGCTGCCGCGTTACGGCCGGGACGTGCTCGCCACGCTGGTGGACTTCCCTGACCGCAACAAGCACGTGGAACCGCCCGAGGTCAGTCTCGAGTCCCTGCTGCAGGTCTTCTCCGAGGTCCTGCAGCGCGCCGATTTGTATTCGCATCACCTGATCCAGCGTGAGCCGCTGTCCGTGCGCGAGCGCATGACCATGGTGCTGGACAAGGTGGGCGCCGATGATTTCACTAATTTCACGGAACTGTTCACGCTTGAAGAGGGACGTGGTGGTGTCATCGTTGCCCTGCTTGCGATACTGGAGTTGCTCAAGGAGGCGCTGATAGAAATGGTACAAAACGAGATCAACGGTCCGATATACGTCAAGGCGGCCGCATGAACCCGGGAGAGTTGAAAAATATACTGGAGGCCGCCCTGCTGGCCACCGATCAGCCCATGTCGATCACCAATGCCCTGGGCCTTTTCAAGGACGAGGCCGAGTTGCCGCAACGCGACGAGATCCGCAATGCCCTGAATTCGCTGCAGGAAGATTATCAGGACCGTGGCGTGGAACTGGTCGAGGTTGCCAGCGGTTTCCGTTTCCAGGTACGCACGGATTATTCCCGCTGGGTCAACCGCATGTTCGAGGAACGGCCGCCCCGCTATTCACGGGCCCTGCTCGAAACCCTGGCCATCATCGCCTACCGGCAACCGATCACGCGTGCGGAGATCGAGGAGATACGGGGCGTCAGTATCAGCAGCAGTATTCTCAAGACCCTGCAGGAACGGGAATGGATCCGCGTGGTGGGTCACCGTGATGTACCCGGCAAGCCCGAGCTGTTGGCCACGAGCCGGGAATTTCTCGACTATTTCAATATCAAGAAACTTTCCGAATTGCCTTCACTGGCCGAGATCAAGGATTTCGATCAGCTCAACCCGGATCTGTTCGAGGGTATGCCCGGGACCCCGGGAGAAAGCGCCGGTGCTGTCGTCGAGCCGGAGCAGGCGGCGGACACGGGAGAACACCAGCGGAGCGAGGAACAGGCCGTGCCACTGGCCGGCTGATCACGTACAACCGGTTCGCTTGCCGGTCATCTTTCCGGTCAAATCTTCTGAATCATGACTGAACGCATCCAGAAAGTGCTCGCCAGGGCCGGTTACGGATCGCGCCGCGCGATCGAGGACTGGATCAAGGCGGGCCGCATTTCCGTCAACGGTCGTATCGCCCGGACCGGTGATCGCATCGATGCGGGTGACCGCGTGCAACTGGATGGCAAACCCCTGAAGAAGATCGCGGTCAGCACCGATCAGCCGACCCGCATAGTGGCCTGTTACAAGGAGGCCGGCCAGATTTGCAGCCGTCACGATCCCCAGGGACGGCCGAGCGTATTCCGCAAGCTGCCCCGTCTCGAAAACGGCCGCTGGATCAGCGTCGGACGACTGGACCTGAATACCACAGGCCTGTTGCTCTTTAGCAATGACGGCGAACTCGCCCACGGCCTGATGCATCCCGGCAGCAATATCGACCGCGAATACGCCGTACGCGTACACGGTCGCGTTGGCCCGGAACAACTGCAACGCTTGCGGGATGGTGTCGAACTGGATGACGGTCCGGCCTGTTTTACCGATATCGTCGATTCCGGCGGTGAAGGCAGCAACCACTGGTATCACGTGGTGATCATGGAAGGCAGAAACCGTGAGGTACGCCGGTTGTGGGAATCGCAGGGTGTCCGGGTCAGCCGCCTGATCCGGGTGCGCTTCGGGCCGTATATGCTGCCGCCGAACAAACGTACGGGCCAGGTCTGGGAACTGGACAAGGCCGAAGTCAGGGCCCTGCAACAGGCTGCCGGCCTGAAATCTGCGGCCGCCACTTCGCATTAGGCGTGCCGTGCCTCGGCTAGCGAGGACATGACCAATGGATGAGCACGGCCAGCAACTTCGCCTGACGCGGCAACAATTGCTGCGGCTGTACGAACATCTGTACAGCGCTTACGGTCCCCAGCACTGGTGGCCGGGAAAAACCCGTTTCGAGGTCATGGTGGGGGCAATCCTGACCCAGAACACGGCCTGGTCCAACGTCGAAAAGGCCATCGTTAACTTAAGACGCGCCCGCTGCCTGAACCCGCAGGCGATGCTGCACATTCCCGAACAGCGTCTGGCCCGGCACCTGACGCCCTCGGGGTATTTCAATATCAAGGCAAAACGCCTGAGAAATTACTGTCGCTGGTATGTTGATGTCGGCACATACCGCCGCCTGAACCGCTGCGAGACAGCGGCCTTGCGCCGTCAATTACTCGAAGTCAACGGCATCGGGCCGGAGACGGCCGATGATATCCTCCTGTATGCCTTCGAGCGGCCCGTGTTCGTGATCGATGCCTACACCCGTCGCCTGCTGGCGCGCCTGGGCTGGGCCGGGGCCGGCGAGTCCTACGAGGCCCTGCGCGCGGCCTTCGAGCGGGCGCTGGAGCCGGATGTGGCTTTATATAATGAATTTCATGCCCTGATCGTGCGTCATGCCAAGGAAAAATGTACCTCCGCGGCCGGGTGCCGGCACTGTGTCATCGAGGCCCTGTGACTGTCAGGCAAGGCCGTGCGTCCCGTGACTGGTCATTTCTGCCGCCCGCTGACCATCTGGACAGGATTTGCGCATTGATT
Source organism: Gammaproteobacteria bacterium (assembly GCA_041564575.1). Lineage (GTDB taxonomy): Bacteria > Pseudomonadota > Gammaproteobacteria > Eutrophobiales > Eutrophobiaceae > UBA4486. The sequence continues at coordinate 3,148 of JBFGPT010000063.1, forward strand.
TCCTGCCCTTGCCCCGCTAATCTTTGCGACCTTTTCCGGGAAGAGAACAATGACCGATCGTACACCCCTTGTGGCCGCCAACTGGAAGATGAACGGCACCTTGTCGTCATTGCGGCCATTGTTGGTCGGGGTTCTGTCCGGATTGCGGGAGGAAACGGCGATCGACGTGGCGATCTGCCCGCCTTTCGTTTACCTGCAGGAACTGGCCACGACCCTGCATGACAGCAACGTGGCATTGGGCGCGCAGAATGTCTCCCACCTTGATTCGGGGGCCTACACCGGTGAGGTTTCGGTCGCTATGCTGAAGGACTACGGCTGTCGCTACGTGATCGTCGGTCACTCGGAACGGCGGCATATCTATGGCGAGAGTGACGCCGTGGTGGCCGCAAAATTCCAGGCGGCGGTCATGGGTGAACTGTGCCCCATACTGTGTGTCGGTGAAACACTGGAGGAACGCGAGGCGGATGCCACGGAAGAGGTCGTCGCCAGGCAACTGGACGCCGTCATCGACACGGCCGGTATCGGCGAGTTCAAGCAGGCCGTGATTGCCTATGAACCGGTCTGGGCCATAGGCACCGGGCGTAACGCCACGCCGGAACAGGCCGAAGAGGTGCACGAGTTCATCCGCCTGCGCCTGGCGCGGCACGATGATGATACGGCGGATACGATCCGCATCCTCTACGGAGGCAGTGTAAAGGCAGACAATGCCGAAACTATTTTTTCCATGGCAAATGTGGATGGCGGACTGATCGGCGGCGCGTCTCTCAAGGCCGACGATTTCGTCAGCATTTGCCAGGCAACGAGGTAATTATTAATGGAGATGTTACAGACAGTTTTACTGGTCATACAGGTGTTCGTGGCCGTGACCCTGATTGGTTTTATCCTGATCCAGCACGGCAAGGGCGCCGATGCCGGCGCCGCCTTTGGCAGCGGGGCCTCGAGTACGGTCTTCGGCAGCCAGGGTTCCGGCAATTTCCTGACGCGGATAACGACCGTGCTGGCGGCCGCCTTCCTGCTGAACAGCCTGGCGCTGGGATACCTGGCGACGCAACGCGAGGCCCCGGCCAGTATCATGGAAAAATCAGCGGTTCAGGTACCGGTCACCGTGGAAGAACAACTTCCCGGGATTCCGGAACAGCCGCCTGTTAATATGGATGACGATCTTCCGGCGGCGCCGGCCTCGGACCTGCCCGAATTGCCCGGGAACTGATCATCAACCGAATCTTGCCGATGTGGTGGAATTGGTAGACACGCTGTCTTGAGGGGGCAGTGCCGCAAGGCGTGCCGGTTCGACTCCGGCCATCGGCACCATCGACTATAAATTCATCTCTGCAAGGCCGCTCAACCGCCGTTTATTCATATACAGCGTTTGCCGGTTCGAGTGTCACCGGCCTGGCCGTTCAATCCCCCTGTAAATTCCGGGTTCCCCGCGCATGGCCGGTCAAACTCGCTTGTATTACAACGGTTTGACCCGGGGTTCCCCGGGGCTGATGCGCTGTTTCCGGTAGCTTGAAAACTGTTCGCCTGATAGAATTTGAAACCTGTAGCGCGTTCCTGATGTCCTGTTTCCTGACGCCGGTTTTTGATTGAATGCTTGAGAATTATTTCCCGATACTTTTATTTATCGCAGTCGGTCTCGTGCTGGGTACCGTGATGGTCGGTATCGGGCTTTTTCTCGGCAAGGTCCTCGGGCATGCACGGGCCGATGCCGAGAAACAGTCTCCTTACGAATGCGGTTTCGACGCCTTCGAAGACGCCCGCATGAAATTCGATGTGCGTTATTATCTGGTCGCCATCCTGTTTATCATTTTCGATCTGGAAATTGCCTTTCTGTTTCCCTGGGCCGTTGTACTGGACGAGATCGGCATGGCCGGTTTCATTGCCATGATGATCTTTCTGGGCGTGCTGGTGGTGGGTTTCATCTACGAATGGCGAAAGGGTGCGCTGGAATGGGAGTAGAACTCGAAGGCACCGTACACGAACACGGGATAGTCACGACCACAGTTGACAGCCTGGTCAACTGGGCGCGCACCGGTTCCATGTGGCCGATGACCTTCGGCCTGGCCTGTTGCGCCGTCGAGATGATGCATGCCGGGGCCTCGCGCTATGACCTGGATCGCTTCGGCGTCGTCTTCCGCCCCAGCCCACGCCAGTCAGATGTCATGATCGTGGCCGGTACGCTGGTCAACAAGATGGCGCCGGCGTTGCGCAAGGTGTATGACCAGATGGCCGAACCGCGCTGGGTCATCTCCATGGGGTCCTGCGCCAACGGGGGTGGTTACTATCATTATTCCTATTCAGTTGTGCGCGGCTGTGATCGCATTGTTCCGGTCGATATCTACGTGCCCGGCTGTCCGCCGACCGCCGAGGCCCTGCTGTTCGGTATCATGCAATTGCAGAAGAAGATCAAACGCACCAACACGATTTCACGTTAAATATAAACTTCCATGACAAACCCGGTCGACACCCTGGTAGCGGCAATCAACCAGCGCTTTGATGATCTGATCATGGATTGTCGTGCGGCCCACGGCGAGGTCACCATCGAGGTGGAACCGGCACACCTGCTGGAATTGTGCCGGGCCCTGTGCAACGAGCAGGCCTTCGCCTTCAAGCAACTGTCTGACCTGTGCGGCATGGATTACCTTGACTATGGCCGGGCTGACTGGGAGACGGCAGGCACCACAGGCACTGGTTTCAGCCGCGGCGTCAGCCCGGGCAGTCACGATGAAAACAAGCAAAGGCCCTACCGGTACGCGGTGGTTTATCAACTGCTGTCCCTGGTGCATAACCGCCGCATCCGGGTGCGCTGTCCGATTTCCGGGGAACCGCCAATGGTGGATTCGGTGGTGGAAATCTGGAGTTCGGCAAACTGGTACGAGCGCGAGACATTCGATCTGTACGGTATCCTGTTTTCAGGTCACCCGGATCTCAGGCGTATCCTCACGGATTACGGTTTCATCGGCCATCCGTTCCGCAAGGACTTTCCCCTCGAGGGCAATGTCGAGGTCCGCTACGACCCGGAACAACAACGTGTTATTTATCAGCCGGTGACCATCGAAAACCGCGTCCTCGTGCCCAAAGTCATCCGGCACGACACCCCTTACAGCGGGGAAACGCAGGCTGATGATAACGCACAGGCCACATCCTGATCCGTGGCAGACCGGCAGCAAGCAGAATTGAAAACATTGATTAAACACGACGGGCGCACGACTGGACATGCCTGAGATCCGCAACATGACCATGAACTTCGGGCCGCAACACCCGGCGGCCCATGGCGTACTGCGGCTGGTGCTGGAGATGGACGGTGAGGTCATCGAGCGCGCCGACCCGCATATCGGCCTGTTGCACCGGGGCACCGAAAAACTGGCAGAAAGCAAGCCTTACAACCAGAGCATTGGATACATGGACCGGCTGGATTATGTGTCCATGATGTGTAACGAGCATGCCTACGTCCTGGCGATCGAAAAACTGCTGGGTATTACGCCACCAATCCGGGCGCAATATATCCGCGTCATGTTCGACGAGGTGACCCGCATCCTCAATCACCTGATGTGGCTGGGGGCGCACGGTCTGGATATCGGGGCGATGACGGTTTTCCTGTACTGTTTTCGTGAACGCGAAGACCTGATGGACTGTTACGAGGCAGTGTCCGGAACCCGCATGCATGCCACCTATTACCGACCCGGCGGAGTTTTCCGCGACCTGCCGGACACCATGCCGCAATACCAGACCTCGAACTGGCGTTCGGAGGCGGATACGCGGCAACTCAATGAAAATCGCCAGGGCAGCCTGCTGGATTTTCTCGAGGATTTCACCAGGCGCTTTCCCGGCTGTGTGGACCAGTATGAAACCCTGTTGACCGATAACCGTATCTGGAAACAGCGCACGGTCGATATCGGCGTGGTATCACCGGAACGCGCCGTGCAACTGGGCTTCTCCGGGCCGATGTTGCGCGGTTCCGGTATCGAATGGGACCTCAGGAAAAAGCAACCCTACGAGGTCTACCGGGAGGTGGATTTCGATATCCCGGTTGGCGTCAACGGCGACTGCTATGACCGCTACCTGGTGCGTATCGAGGAGATGCGCCAGTCCAACCGCATCGTCGCTCAGTGCGTGGAGTGGCTGCGCGCCAACCCGGGCTCGGTGATGCTAGACAACCAGAAGC
>JBFGPT010000064.1:0-7203 GCA_041564575.1 Gammaproteobacteria bacterium
GCCAGATGAATTATGTTATCTTGCGCGCTCTTTGAAATTCACACGCACTGACACATGAGCAGCACGCCGTCAAAAAACCTGGAAACATTTGATAACCCGACGCCTGAAAATGACTACACCATCAGGATCACGGTGCCGGAATTTACCTGTTTATGTCCCAAAACAGGCCAGCCCGATTTCGCCGAACTTGAAATTGCCTATGTCCCTGACCGCCTGTGTGTCGAACTCAAGTCCCTGAAACTTTACATCTGGTCCTACCGCGACGAGGGCGCCTTTCATGAGGCCGTCACCAATCAAATCCTGGCGGACCTGGTCGCCGCAACCCGTCCCCGCTACATGCGGCTCCTGGCCCGCTTCAATGTTCGCGGCGGGATCTATACCACGGTTACAGCGGAGCACAGGCAGGCGGACTGGCAGGCGCCGGCGCCGGTTGAGTTGCCCTGAAGCGTAGCTGTGATGTCTGACTTTTTCAGGGGTGCCGGATATCTGCTGGACGGCTTTTCTCTCATCACCCGGCCCGGAATTCGCAAATATGCCCTGGTTCCGCTCTTGATCAATGCCCTGCTGTTTACCGCGGTGATCGTATTTGGCGCCAATGCCATGGGTAATTTCATCGATTCGCTGACGGGCTGGTGGCAGTTCCTGGAATGGCTGCTGTGGCCGCTGTTCGTGCTGGTAACGCTGACCGTGGTTTTTTTCACTTTCTCTATCATGGCCAACCTTGTCGGGGCCCCCTTCAACGGTTTTCTTGCGGAGGCCGTGGAACGCCACCTCAAGGGTACGGAGGTGAACGGCGGGAATGGCGACAGCCGGCTGCTACAGGAGATCTTCAAGGCCATACGCTCTGAATCCAGCAAGATCATCTATTTCATCTGCATCGCTATTCCGTTGCTGTTACTGATGTGGATCCCCGGGCTGCAGATACTCTGGGTCATCTTTGGCGCCTGGATGCTGGCGCTGGAATACATTGATTATCCCATGGGAAATCATGGATATACCTTCAGGGAAGAGCGCCAGAAGTTGAAACAGCGGCGCCTGCTGGCCTTCGGCTTCGGCGGCAGCGTCATGCTGATGACCCTCATCCCGTTTCTGAATTTTATCGTCATGCCGGTTGCCGTAGCAGGCGCCACCAGATTGTGGGTACAGGAGTTTGACCAGTAATGAATTATCATAAAATACAGCAAAATCCAGTTTGCCTGTTCATAGCCTTTCTGGTAAAAATGCACGCCTTAAAATTCTGAAGGTAGAGCAAACTCATGGCCGCCAGAAAAAAAACCGCCAAGAAAAAGACTGCCAAAAAGAAGACTGCGAAGAAAAAAGCTGCAGTGAGCAGGAAAAAATCTGTCAGTAAAAAGACGGCGAAGAAGGCACCTGCACGAAGGAAAAAAACAACCAAGAAGAAAATGGCAAAGAAGAAAAAAACCGTCACCAAAAAGAAAATGGCAAAAAAGAAGGCCGCCAGGAAAACTGCTGCTAAAAAAACCACCAAAAAGGCGCCTGCGAGGAAAAAGGCCACAACCAGGAAAAAAGCAGCCACCAAGAAAAAAACCGCAAAAAAACCCGTAAAAAAGACTGCAAAGACACCCGCGCGCAAACCTGCGAAAGCCCGCGGCAAAAAAGAGGACAAGCCGGACTTCATTCCTTACAAGAGAAAGAAGAACGAGGAATACATGAGCGAGTCCCAGCTTGAGCATTTTCGCGAGATCCTGAATAACTGGAAACGCCAGTTGCTCGATGAAGTCAACCGCACGGTCAACCATATGAAGGAAGACGCGAGCAACTTCGCGGATCCCGCCGATCGCGCGACCCAGGAAGAGGAATTCGGACTGGAACTTCGTACCCGTGATCGCGAACGTAAACTCTTGCGCAAGATTAACGCTGCCCTGCAACGCATCGACGAAGGCAATTACGGCTACTGCGAGGAGACCGGCGAGGAAATCGGTATCCAGCGGCTTGAGGCCAGACCCGTGGCGACGCTGTGCCTGGAAGCACAGGAGCGACACGAAATGCGCGAACGGCAATTTCGTGACCTTGAGGACAGGGATCGCTAGACCGTTTCTTGCCCGTACCGCGTAATCAAACTGCAATCACACCTGCTTACCGGGGCCGCTTTGCGCCCACGCCGTCCGGCCCCCTGCACTTCGGATCCATAATCGCCGCCCTCGGCAGTTTTCTCGAGGCCAGGCGGCAGCAGGGTGAATGGCTGTTGCGCATCGAAGATATTGATCAACCCCGCGTCAATCCCCGCGCCACGGACGACATTTTACATTGCCTGGACGCCCTGGCACTGGAGTGGGATGGCGAGGTTGTCTACCAGAGCCAGCGGCAGGATCGTTACGATGAGGTCATCGCGCAACTTGTCAGAGATGACCTGGTTTTTCCCTGTGCCTGCAGCAGGAAACAACTACCCCCCGGGCCCTATCCCGGCACCTGCCGGGACGGTTTGCCGGCCGGCACCAGCGGCCGTACGCTGCGCCTGAAAACCCGCGCCGGCATCATCAGTTTCCATGATCGCCTGCAGGGGAAATACCGCCAGGACCTGCAATCCAGCGTCGGGGATTTCATCATTCACCGCGGTGACGATATCACTTCCTATCACCTGTGCGTGGTCGTAGATGATCATGACAGCGGGATCACCGCAATCGTGCGTGGCATGGACCTGATCGATTCCACGCCGAGGCAACTCTACCTGCAGGAATCGCTGGCTCTCGCGCACCCGCAGTATCTGCACCTGCCGGTCGCCGTAAACCCACAAGGCAGCAAGCTGAGCAAGCAGACGCATGCCGGCGCGATCGATCCGGCCCGGGGCCCCGAAGTATTGCTGCAGGCGCTGCGATTCCTGGGTCAGTCCCCGGAATCACGATTGCGCAAGGCATCACCAAGGGAGATCATCGATTGGGCCTGTGCGCACTGGGACATCGACAGGATCCCGCGCGCCACAGAGATACAGGCCGGTCCATACCTTGCAGGGCTCACAGGATCTGATCAAGCCGGCAGCGCGGACTGAGACTTATAACCCGTCCAGATGCTGCCTGCACAGTTGCAGGCGCGCCTCGTAGGCCCGCCGGGCAATAGCGACATCTTCGAGAAACCACGGCAATTCTTCCAGCGTCAATGCCTGTGGGCCATCGACCAGCGCCCTGGTCGGTTTTGGATGAAAGTCCACCAGCACGAGATTGGCGCCGTTGATGACACCCTGACAGGTGGCGTGCATGATGTCCGGGATATTGTCCGGACCGGCCTCGCGCACGCCGACCGAGTGCGAGGGATCGATACAGACCGGCATGCGGGTCAGACGTTTGATCACCGGCACATGGGCAAAGTCGACCAGGTTGCGATGCGGGTCGCCCATATTGGTCTTCATGCCGCGCAGGCAGAACACCACGTTGCGGTTGCCCTCGCTGGCCAGGTATTCCGCGGCATTCAGGGATTCCTCCAGGGTGATGCCGAAGCCGCGCTTGAGCAACACCGGAAATGCCTTTTGCCGTCCCGCCGCCTTTAACAACTCGAAGTTCTGCGTATTGCGGGTACCAATCTGCAACATCACCCCGGTGGCATTGCCTGAGGCATGCAGCGCCTCGTTGATCTCGTCGATATGATCGTCGTGCGTGATCTCCATTGCGATCACCTTGATGTCATATTTTCCGGCCAGTTCGAAGACATAAGGCAGACACGCGCGGCCATGCCCCTGGAACGAATAGGGATTGGTCCTCGGCTTGTAAGCCCCCATGCGGGCGCAGACCTGGCCCTGCGCTTTCAGGGCCTTCATCATAAGTTCGACATGTTCGCGTGTATCTACGGCGCACAGGCCCGCCATGACATGCAGGTTGTCCTGCCCGAAGATAACGCCGTTGTATTCGAACTGGCAGGAACGTTGATCGTTGCCATGCCGCCCTAGGATGCGGTATTCACGCGAAACACGCACGACCCGGTCGACCACGTCGAAACTTTCGATCATGTCCTGGTCCAGTGCAGCGGTCTCACCGATGAGATAGATTTCCGTCAGTACCTGCTGCGCACCGAATTCATCATGCGTATTGATCCGGATCCCGGGCAGGGTTTTCAGGTAATCCATGAGTTCGCGGTAAGCCGCTGCTTCCTTGCCGGTATCTGGTTTCAGGATGATGATCATCGGGTTTCAGGCTCCCATGTGTGTGACAGTTTCAAGCCAGTGACTGTAAATGCAGTCGGCAACACGATTCAAGCGGCTGACCCGCGCATCGAGGTTCTCCAGCATCATGCCTGCGGTCTGCACACTGTAACTGGCCGTGGAGATCTCTTCCCCGTAGGCCCGCGCCCATTCGCGCACCATGCCTGCCTGCATCTCGACATGACATTGCAGCGCCAGCGTGTTGCCGCACAAATAGGCCTGGTTGACACAGGCCGCGCTCTTCAGCAAGGGTTGAGCGTCCGCCGGCAAATCGAAAGTTTCACCATGCCAGTGATAGACATCGAAGCTGGCTGGGAACCCGTCGAACCACGACCGGGCGGTGTCATTGTTCATGACCTCGACCGGGTGCCAGCCGATTTCCATGACCGGATTTTTCCTGACCTTCGCGCCCAGCGCTCGGCTGATGAGTTGCCCGCCGAGGCAGTGGCCAAGGACGGGTACACACGCCTCATGTGCCTCACGGATCAGGTCGATCTCCGCATTGACCCAGTCCAGATCATCGTTGGCGCTCATCGAGCCGCCCATAAATACCAGGCCGGCGGTATCGACCGGCCTGCCGGTAAACCGCGCGCCCTCGTCGACCGGCAGAATTTCAAACGGGATATCATGCCTGTTGAGATAATCACCGAGATACCCCGGACCCTCTATGGCAATATGTCTGAAAATCACAACGGGCTTCATCTATACTATCAACCTGACAAGTAAAAAGATTTTCTTTTTCTGTTATATGTCCTTTATTACGCCTGTCCACTATCTGTTCCTGGCAGCCATGCTCGTGCTGTATCCGTCCGTGGCTTTATCGGCGGGCAAGATCAAGGTCGTTGGACTGTTCAAGGACAAGGCCATTGTAACCATTGATGGTAAACAACGCGTACTCAGCAAGGGCAAGACCAGCCCGGAAGGTATCGAACTCATCAGCGCCAACAGCCGCGAGGCCATCATACAGGTGGACGGTGAACAACGGACGCTGCAACTGGGGACGCATATCGGCAGTGAATTCACCTCTGATGTCAGAAAAAAAACCGTAACGATCGCGCCCAATACTTCCGGCATGTATATGGTCAACGGCAGCATCAACGGCTTTCAGGTCGAGTTCCTGGTCGATACCGGGGCGACCCTCATATCCATGAACAAACATGAGGCGAATCGCATCGGTCTGAATTACCGGCTGGAAGCCGACACCGGATCAACCTATACCGCCTCCGGCATCGATACGGTGTACCTGATGACGCTTGACAAGGTCAGGGTCGGCGATATTGAACTCAGTGACGTCGATGCCTCTATCCATGACGGCGATCATCCGCGGGTAATCCTGCTGGGCAATTCTTTTCTCGGCAAGGTGGATTTACTGCGCGAGGGCAAATTGCTGAAACTGCTGAAATAGGCCGGGATTCAGGCCGACTGCTTCAGGCGCTCGCTTTCCCAGTACACTTCCTTGCCACCCTTCTTCAGCACCAGGTCACGGGCAAAGATGAACAGCAGATCAGAGAGGCGGTTCAGGTACGTGACCGTTACCGGATTGACGTATTCGTCACGCGACAACGCGATCACCTTGCGTTCCGCGCGGCGGCAAATGGACCGCGCCAGGTGACACAGGGAACCCTGCATATTCCCGCCCGGCAGGATAAATTCCTTCAGGGTTGGCAGGTCTTCACGATAAGTCTCAATCAATTCTTCCAGTCGCCTGACCGAGTCCGGCTGGATCATGGCCTGTTTGGGCGACGACAATTCACCGCCTAAATCGAACAGGCGGTGCTGTATATTCAGCAAGTAGCCGGCAATATCATCGCTGACGCCGCTGGCGATCAAGACACCGATGGAACTGTTCAGTTCATCGATGTCGCCGATACATTCGATCCTGAGATCGTCCTTGTTGATACGGCTGCCATCTGCAAGGCCGGTGGTACCATCATCGCCGGTGCAGGTGGTGACACCCGAGATCCTGTTGCCAATAGCCATAACTTCCTCCTGATTTATGCCGTGCGCGGCACGCGTGTGCCGGAGATCACTCCAGACAGGTATTCAAACAGTCCGAACATCACTGCGCCATAGACCAGGTTGGCTGCCAGCGTGTTACCGAAGAACGGCAACGCCGCCAGGTAGCAGGCATACAGGCCGTCCAGGGTCATGGGGTACAAGGTGCCGCTCAGCCAGACGCCCAGGTTCGAACACACAAAGAACAGCAAGGCCGATGCGAAACAGGCGGTCGAGATGTTAACCACCCCGCGTTTGCGTGAGAGCAGCCATTTACCCATGGCCATACTGCCGATAAATCCGAGATACACCATCAGCATCGCCACCGGTGCGTAAAAACCGATCACCATATCGCTGATCAGCAGGGCGATGACCGGCACGAGCCAGTCCGTCCAGCGCGATGCATAGGCACCGGTATACAGGCCCAGTGCGCCAACCGGCGTAAAATTCGGCGGATGCGGCAACAGCCTGGCCGACACCGCGAGTGCGACCAGGCCAAAGTAGCATAATCCGCGCCCGTTGATTTTCATTCGCTTACCTCCGGATCTCAATCATGGATATTATATCCAATCGTGAACAAAAAGTGGCGCTCCGGCGCCGGAAACAGAGTTTCAACTCGCGGGAACAACAAGTTCCTGAAATCGAAGCCGATATTACCGGCATCGCTGTACTGCTTGTCGAGCAAGTTATTAATTCTCAGTCCAATCTGCAGGTTACCGGGCGTATAGAGCAGGTTGACATTCCCGGTAACGCGGCCCGGCAGACGGGGAAAGGCGTTGGCGAAATCTCCACCGAACACGCGGCTGCTGATGCCCTGCACTTCCAGTTGCGCGGTCAGGTCTTCACGCAAGCGGTGCCGCGAGACGACGCTGGCGACGTGATCGGCAACGAAGGTGATATCCGCACCGTCAAAAACGCCGCTGGTGATGCCGGCGTCGATATAACTGTAATTGGTGCTGAGTGACCAGTTGCGGGTGGGGTTGAACTTCATTTCCAGGATAGCTCCGTAACGGCGCGAATCACCGATATTCATGTTGATACCGGTTGTCGGTTCGAAC
>JBFGPT010000065.1:0-7191 GCA_041564575.1 Gammaproteobacteria bacterium
CACCGGCGGCGGTCCGGCGCCAACCAGCGTCTTCACTTCACTGAACTTTAACGTGGGGGGTAACGGCAGCAATTATCTATTGACTACCGAAGTGTCGGACAACAATCCTGATCAGCCATCCACCAATGACTCGTCGACCCTGGCCACCAATGATTTTCAGTTCTCGGCGAACATCAACGGCACCGCGTTTTCGGGCCGATATGTCAAAACCGAGGCCGGCAGTGCCGATACCGTTACCGAGGAGGTCACCGGCCTGGCCACACAGATCGCGGGCGGCGCCTATGTCAATGACTTCGACACCGGAATTACTACCGGGATCGTAGAGATATCCATCAACACCCTCTTCGCCGTTACACTGGATTTCCAGGCATTCAGCGGCGCCGGAGGCGGGTCCAGCATCGGTACGCCATTCGGATGGGCCCAACAGGATCTTTACGGCCTCGGCTGGTTTGCCGGGATGGAAGTATTCAACTTTGACGGCGATTTTACCGTGAATTCCGAAAGCGGCCTGATCGTGAATAACTGCTTCATATATTGTGAATCCCCGTCAACGGTGCCCGAGCCCGCGGCACTGGTATTACTGGGTATCGGTTTGACCGGGCTTGGCCTGGCCAGGCGCAGGGTCTCCTGACTCAGTAAATCGTCTGCCGGTGGCCGTAGGGTTTCCACGCCGGGGCGATGACGTTCGGCATGGAGGAGCGGTTCAGCAGGATCGCCGGCGCAATGGTGAATTCCCCGTAACGCTCGTTGATCTGATCGACGATGCGGTGCACGCCGGTTTGCTGCACGTTATTTTCCGCGAACAGTTCCAGTTGCAGCCCGGCCGGTTTCGGATCCAGCGCGGTGACCTGCACCGCGTGCACGCCCTCCCCGCGCCAGTAGTTGTCCAGAAAGTAATGACAGATCCTGTGGATCAAGCGACTGTCGCTGACCGGCACGCTGGTTTTAAACTTGTCCGCGATCCAGCCGCCGTCGTAGCGCAGGCCGACGAAAAAATGCATGGCCTCCATGGCGTGACGGCGCAGGCGGTAACCGAGTTTCTCCGCCATGTGCAACAGGTACATTAATATGACCTCCCGGTCGCGCGTGTTCGGCGGCATGACCTTGCCGTGGCCCATGGATTTCGGTTCATCGACACCGGTCTTAACTTGCTCCGGATCCTGGCCCTGGCACATATACCAGATGCGCCGCCCCGGGTTGCCGAAACGCTGGCCCAGCACGCCGATCGGCAGTTTTTCCATGTCACCGCAGGTATGCACACCGCGTTCGGCCAGGAAACGACCAATGCCACCGGCGATGCCGCAGAGTTCCGTCACCGGCACGTTACGCAGCGCGGCCCTCGCCTCGTGCGGCGGGATGATCGTCAGGCCGTTCGGCTTGTGCAGCTTGGCCGCGTACTTGGCCGTGGTTTTGTCGCCGCTCAGGCCCAGTGAACAGTGAATGCCGGATACGGAAAACACGAGTTGCTTGATATCGCGGGCAATGCTCTGCGGCGTGCCGTACAGGTGCGCACAGTGCGTCAGATCGAGAAAGGCCTCGTCGACGGAAAAGATCTCCAGGTCCGGCGTGACATCCATAAGGACGTGCATGATGTTTTTCGAGACCTCGGCGTAACGCTGCGGCCGCGCCGGGCGCTGCACGAAGCCGCGGCAAATCTGCCGCGCCCGTTTCACGCGCATACCGGTATGAACGCCATAGCGGCGCGCCTCGTAGGAGCAGGTGATGATGCAGGTGCCCTTGAGACCGTTGGTGACACCGATCGGTTTACCGCGCAGGTCCGGGTCGTCGTGCTGTTCCACCGAGGCGAAGAAGGCGTTCATATCGACCAGCGCGATCATGCGCGGCCAGCGGGGCATGATCATCTAAAGAAACCAACTTTCGCGATGACAATCCCCTGGATCTGTATCCGCTCCGGATCGTATTTCACGGCCTCCAGTTTCGGGTTTTCCGGGATCAGTTCGATCTGCCCGCCGCGGCGCGGCCGGTAACGCTTGATGGTGGCCTCCTCGTTGTCGATCAGGGCCATGACGATGTCGCCGGATTTGGCGCTTTCCGCGTGCTTGATGACCACGTAATCGCCGTCGAAGATGCCGGCCTCGATCATGGAATCGCCCTGCACCTTGAGCACGTAGCGGTCCGGCCCCAGCAACATCTCGGGGAAATTGATGGCCTCCTGCTCGGGGATGGCCTGGATCGGCTTGCCGGCCGAGACCCGGCCCGCCAATGGCAAATAATGGGACGGCCGCGCGCCCTCCCCGGCCAGCCGCAGGCCGCGCCAGCCCGTGGCGCGCTGCAAATGGCCCTTGTCTTCCAGCGCTTTAACGTAGCGGTGCACCGTGCCGCGTGAGCGCACACCCACCTTTGCACCGATCTCTTCCAGGGTCGGGGCATGCCCGTGCATGGCGATATGGCGGGTGATGAACTGCATCACCTGTTCTTCTTTCGGGGTCAGCATAAATGTTCTCAAAATGTTTTCATTCAAGCATAGACGAGATCCCGGGATCGGATCAAGGGAAAAAAGAGCGGTGCATTTGCGGACCGCGCGGCGATGGATAAAGGCCTGATTATCAATGTCCCGGGATTCCAGTCAGGAGGGCGTCCCCCGACAGACCTGTGACAGGCCGTGTGCCGCAGGGAAAGCGGCACCCGAGCCTGCAGGGAGGTATTCACGGCGTGTCTGGCACAAGCCGGGGCAAACCGCCGGTCCCCGGTAACGCCTGTCTAGACGCGGAAGGACTCGCGCGATCGAATGTGCTCCCGATCGTTAGGGGGATAACTGGCCCACTTGTCCCGGTAGTACTGTGCGCGGTGATCACCGGCGGACAGGCGGTTGAAGGTCAGGAACAGGTTGCGGCGGCTCCTCGTGCTCCGGTTGGAAGGCGAGCCGTGCGGCACGTAACTGTCGAAGAAGATCACATCGCCGGGCTCGGCCTCCAGCACCAGGTATTCGTGTTCCGGCTGGTAGGGCGGATCGGCCTCGGTCAGCGGTTGCCATTCCTCGCACATGAGTTCCTTTTTATAGTTGCCGGATTGCATGAAGCTGATGGCGCCGTTCTTGACGGTGTTACGATCGATGGCGATCCCCATGCTGATGTAATAATCCGAATAGGCGTTCCAGCCCGCGGCCTGGTCCTGGTGCAGGAAATCCGGACGGCAGTTCGGCAGCTTGTAATTGACCTTGTCCTTGAACAGCAGCGCCGGTTCACCAAGCAGTTCCTGCAGGGCAGTCATGGTCTTTTCGTTCAGCAGAAGTCCGGTGATCTCCGGGTTGTGATCGCCCAGCAGGTACTCGGCACGCACCAGCAGGCTCTCGCCGCTCAGCGGGCTGGTTTCAAAATACATGGCCTCCTTGCCCGCGCCCGGCACCTGCGCGCGCAGGATATCGAGCCAGTCGGACACCGTGGCAATGGTATCTGCGTCGTAAAAATCGCGGTAAACAAGTATGCCGGTCCGCCTGAAGCCTTCGATTTGATCGGGGTTTAAAAACATGGGATGACCTGATGCCCTGAATGACAAAATTTACTTGCGGAAATTATCGCCGCGGCACGGTAAAAATTCTTGATTTGGATCAACAAAACGACAGGCGCCATTGAGCCTTGAACGGGGCGGACCACGACAGGTCCTGTATTAAACCGGCCCGTGCCCTATCGTAAACGCGGCCGGTAACCGCGCATGTGTTTGCAGGCCTCGTCGAATCCGAGTTCGCAGGCGCGGATAACGTACTCATAGGCCCGGTAGTCGTCGCGCGGCACGCCCTTGCCCAAACGCAGCAGGCTGCCGAGACGGGCGCAGGCCGGGGCATTGCCGTTCTCGCATTCCGTTTCCAGCAAGTCATGCAGCGTCTTGCAGGCCTTTCTGCGGTCCTTCTCGCAGGCCTGTTCCCAGAACACGGATTCGCGCCCCGGATGTGACTTGCCGAGATGCCCGGACTGCGACCAGGCAACGAAGATGGCGATCCACACCGCCATGAACACGAGGTTGAGTTTTTGCGGTGACAGCCGCGCAGCGGATTCTCCGGCAAACCAGCCGCTGAAATCCAGCTTTTTCGCGCAGCGGTCCAGCGCCAGCACGGACAGGTTGAGCAGCGGCACGCTGAGCAACTTGTCATAGAAGGTCGGCGCGCCGAAGTATTCCAGTATTTCGAACAACAGCATCACCGTCAGGCCGTAGAGCAAGCCGAACAGGAACTTGCCAATATTGGTCTTTGGCGAAGTCACCGGATCGGTGACCAGCAGGTGCAGGCCGAGAAAGACGGCAATGGGAATATCCGAGGTGTAAAAGAAATACACGCCGGTCAGTTGAAAGTAAATGAACCCGAACAGGAACAGGGAGATGGCCGTGGCCAGCGTGACCAGCGTTACCCCGAACAGGAACTGCACGATCAGGCCGAGGATGAAAATTTCGGCATAGATATACGGCGGCAGGTTCAGCATGTTCGAGATCTCGCTGCCCCAGGAGATCTCCGTGTTGCCGGTAAAGATAAGCAGCAGCGAGGCGACCGACAGAGATATCGCCGAGGGGTTGAAGATGTGTGTGCGCCGGCCATCGCGGACCCAGGTGAAGTATTCCTTGGCCAGGATGCCGAAGGTGATCATGAGAAATTGCAGGTAGAACCAGTCGTCCCTGAACCACAGGAACAGGTTGGTACTGAAGATGATCGGGAAACGGCCGAAGCTCATGATCCAGGGCTTGCCCTGGATCCAGCGGAAACAAATGTCGAAGGCGTGCACGAACACCAGTTGCCCGAGGATCAGGATCGCCTGTTGATAGACCTGCGGCCAGTACCAGCCCCAGTAGGCGAAGATGCAAAGATGCATGATCATCTGCACGTAATGGGCGCGCACGACGACGGCAACAATGCCGGGTGACTCTTTCCTGCGCAGCAGGACGAACAGGGTGATGATCAGAAACAGGCCGAGCAGTACGGCCAGCACCGTGAAGGTGGCGACAAGCACCGCGTTCGATTGCACGCGTGGGGTAAAGACGAGCAGGTAAAACAGCGCGATCAGACCGGCCGGCAGCAGGACGATGCGACTCAACGGAAAGGTGCGAACGATGTTTTGCGCGCTGTTCAAGAGTTGGATTTTTTCCCTGTTTTGATTCTTTACTGATCCGCCTTGCCGTGACACTCGATGTAAAACTGGCATTTTTCCGGTGTCTTTTCCAGGCAACCGAGTTCACCGCCGGGCAGTGACAGCCATTCCCCGGAGGCCTGGCCGATCAGGCAATGCCGTGCCGGTGCCGCGCCATCCATACGCACCGGCAGTTGCCGGCTGTAATAGTGACAGGATACGAATTCGCCGTGATTGTGCAGGCTCACCTTGTGCAGCTCCGAGACCTCCAGCAGCATGTCCAGGGTGACATCCTCGCTCACCGCCCAGTCGTAATCGCGCGATATGCCGCGCTCCCTGACCTCCTGCGGCGTCGGGCAGCGATCGGCCCATGCGGCCGATGACATTAATATCATACTGGTAACAAGCAGAAATTTGGGGATCATCGTAAATTCTTATCTGGCGGAAACCAGTTCCTGTACCAGTGTACCATGCAGCCGTGCCGGCACGGTGGTCTCCTCCCGGACGCGTTTAACCAGCCCTATGCCGCGCGCGTACCAGTCTGTCTGCCGCACCAGTATCTGCTCGATACCGCTGGTTCTTGCCTCCACCGCGACCGAACCCCGGGACTCTATCCTGAGACAGTCCTGGTAGCTTCCGGCCGGCACGCGGACCTCGTCGTCCATACTGGTGATCGTGTGATTGAATATGACCGGTTCCCCGACGCTGATAAAGGATTCGCCGCCGGCAAAGGTTTCATGGCGATTGTCCAGGATATAAACGCTGGTCGGCGATTGCCAGATCCGGTTCAGCGTGATCGGCGAAGGCAGCAGCAGGCTGCCATCAACCCCGGGATCGCGTGTCGTGTAGATGCCACCGGCATTTTCAAGGAGGTAATACGACAGGCCGCCGGCTGAACGCCGTGGATAAACCTCGCGGCCACCGATTTTCCGCGGCCCCAGGCTTGCTATGATCTGTTTTTGCTGGCGGCTTTCGCCATTGATCGTCAGTTCAATCCGGTACTCGTGCCTGAGTTCGGCGCCCAGGGGTATATAGCGATCCTCCGTGTTGTCACAGGCGGTTACCAGCAGCGCCATGCACAGTATGGCAAACTCAGACCTGGTCATGGCGAAAGCAATCCGTCACATGATCGTTGACCATGCCCGTGGCCTGCATGTGCGCATAGACGATGGTGGAACCGACGAAACTGAAACCCCGTTGTTTCAGGTCTTTTGAAATTTTATCCGAGAGTTCGGTTTTTGCCGGAATCTCCCGCAGTGATCGCCATTTGTTCCTGATCGGTTCGTTATCGACGAACGACCAGATATATTTGTTAAACGTGCCGAAGTCCTCGCGTACCCGGAGAAACGCCCGGGCGTTTTGAACCGCACTGTGGATCTTCAGGCGGTTGCGGATAATGCCGGGATTGTTCAGCAGCGATTGCAACTTGCGCCCGTCGTAGGCGGCGACCCGGTCGAAATCGAATCGATCGAAGGCCTGCCGGTAGGCCTCGCGTTTTCTCAATACGGTGATCCAGCTCAGGCCCGCCTGGGCGCCTTCCAGCACAAGGAATTCGAACAACTTGCGATCGGAATGTACCGGTACACCCCATTCCCTGTCATGGTAGCGGACGTACAGGGGATCCTCGCCGCACCAGCTGCATCTTGAAATGGAAGCCATTGATCCTGAATGCTGAAAACCCGGCGGCTATTGTAGCTTTCCAGCGTGATGGATGGGAATCCAACCGGCGATGTTCAGGCCTCTGCCAGACAGCGCCTCGCGGTCTTTCTGACCACCGCAATGTTTTCACAATGCGTACTGATGGTATCGATACCAATCTGTATTAACCCGGGAACAAACTCCGCGTGATCGGCCAGCGCACCGCAGACCTCGAGCGGTTTTCCGTGTTCGCGCGCCACGCTAACCAGGCGTTTCAGCAGGTTCCAGATCGCGGGGTCCCGGGCCAGTGCCTGCACATCGAAATCATCCCGGCCACGGTCAACGGCAAACAGGTACTGGATCAGATCGTTACACCCGACCCGGCCGAAATCGATCAGCCGGTAAAATTCAGCGGCATTCTCGCAGGCGGACGGCACCTCGAACATCATGCCATGCCTGAGATTGATACCTTCGATATCCC
>JBFGPT010000066.1:0-7167 GCA_041564575.1 Gammaproteobacteria bacterium
CCGCCGAGGATCATTGCATCGGTAATGTCGGCGACATGGAATTCATCGAAACACAGCACAAATGTTTCTTCGGCGATATCATCGGCGATCCTGTCCAGAGGATTTTCAGTGTTCTTGAGTTCACGCAGTTTGTGATGAACCATTTGCATGAAACGGTGAAAATGCATGCGCAGCTTGTAGTCAAACGGCAGCGATTCGTAAAACAAATCCATGAGAAAGGTCTTGCCCCGGCCAACACCGCCCCAGAAATAATAACCGGTCAGGGGTTTTTCCTGTTTCCGGAACAGGCCGCGTTTTAATTTGCCTGACAGGCTGTCCAGGTCTTCGGACCTCGCCCTGAGCTTTTCGAACAAATCCTGCAAACTGGCAACGGCCTGCGCCTGGGCCCTGTCCGGACAGATAGCCTGATCGCGTAATGCCTGTTTGTATATCTCTTCAGGTGTCATATGATTCCTTTTACACGCGGTGTAATGCGGATCAATATACTATGGATACTTCCGTAGATTCATCCATGAATTGTGCGCATCACCGGCACCCGGCGTCCGTTATTGTATGAATACCATTACCGTTAACCCGAGCCTGAACCCCGTACCGCCCGCATGACACTGGCCGTCATATCGATCCTGATCATCCTGGTGATATTCGGTCCTCAGGTCTGGTGCAGCCAGGTGCTGAAACGCTATTCAACGCCGCTGGATCAGTTGCCGGGTACGGGCGGCGAACTGGCCATGCACCTGCTGCAAAGACTGAAGATCACGGATGTCAAGGTAGAGGCGACTGAAAACGGCCAGGATCATTACGACCCGCTGTCTAAAACCGTTTGCCTGGGCAGGGACAATTACGAGGGCAAATCACTGACGGCGGTAGCGGTATCCGCGCACGAGGTTGGCCATGCCTTGCAGGATCACCTCTCATACAAGCCATTGGTAATGCGCACACGCCTGGCAAAAAGCGTATTCATCGCCGAAAAGGTTGCCTCCGCCATCCTGGTCAGTTTTCCCTTCCTCGTGTTGCTGACGCGGTCTCACTGGCTGGGGATCATGATATTCCTTGCCGGTATCACCATCATGACCCTGCCCGTGCTCATGCACCTGATCACCCTGCCGGTCGAGTGGGATGCCAGCTTCAACCGCGCCTTGCCGATGCTGGAGGCGGGCCAGTACCTGCCGGCATCCGCGACCCCGATCATCAAAACAATACTGATTGCGGCCGCCCTGACCTACGTCGCGGGATCACTGGCCAGCCTGCTGAACTTTTACCGCTGGCTGGCGATACTGAGGCGCTGAAGCTGACCCGATCCGCTTTTACTGATCGAACAGGTCGGCCTGCTTACCGGTGCTGACCGTCCGCCTGAACAGGTCTGTACGCAAGGCCACGGCTTTCTTGTTCAGCCCCAGACGTTGACAGGCGCTGCCAAAACGCTGCGCGATGATATCCGCCAATGGTCCCTCGCCACGCAGGCGCTTGCCGAAACGGGGATCATTGTCCCGTCCCGAGCGCAACTGCTTGATCAATCCCATCACGTGGCGGTACCTGAGCGGCGTTGTCTCCTGCAACCACTGCCGGAACAACGGCCTGACCTCGTTGGGCAGGCGTAACATGACATAACCGGCGCGCCCGGCACCGGCACCGGCGGCCTGCTCGAGCACGGCCTCCATTTCATGATCGTTGAGGGCCGGGATCACCGGCGCGAACATTACGCCGGTGGGCACACCGGCTTCACTCAGGGATTGTATGGCCCGCAGCCGCTTCCCGGGCGCTGCCGCACGCGGCTCCATGCGCCGGGCCAGCTCCGCATCTAGGGTCGTCACGGACAGGTACACCTCGACCAGGCCGCTGGCCGCCATGTCCTGCAACAGGTCCAGGTCTCTCAGGACCAGCGCCGATTTCGTGACGATGGTCAGGGGATGCCGGTACTCGGCCAGGACCTCGATGATTTCCCGGGTAATCTTCCACTCGCGTTCCACCGGCTGGTAGGGATCCGTGTTGGCACCCAGGGCAACGGGCGAACAGCGGTAGCCGGGCGCGCTGATCTCACCGGCCAGCAGGCGGGCCGCGTCCGGCTTGGCGAACAGGCGCGTTTCAAAATCGATACCGGGCGAAAGATCCAGGTAGGCATGCGCAGGCCGTGCATAACAATAGGTGCAGCCGTGCTCACAACCCCGGTAGGGGTTAATCGACTGATCAAAGGGGATGTCCGGCGATTGGTTGCGTGTCAGGATGGTCCTGGCCTTTTCGACAGTGACCGTGGTGCCAATCGGGGTGCCGTCGTCTTCCCGCCACCAGCCATCGTCTACGGTTTCGCTGTCGTACCGGGCAAACCGGGGTCTGATCCAGTACCGCTGGCCGCGGCCGCGTGCCTGCTTGTCCGTTACCGCTTTCATGCCCCAAGTCTAGTCCTGTCGCTGACTTCGAACCAGCCGGCAGGCTGGCTGCGGCGGGCCAGATGTCGTAAGATCAACGTCCGTGGAAATTGATTCTACCCTCTCCCTTCTGGGCCAGATCGCCCTGCCCGTTCTGCCGCTGGTTATACTCTGGGTCCTCTACCTGCTGAAACAAAAGGCAGCCGATCAGGACGCCCTGAACCGTATTGAAATCCAGCTGCAGGAAACCCTGAGAAAATCCGAACTTTATGAACAGCAGGAACGCGACTCCCGGCAGCAGATCACCGAGTTGATCCTCAACCTCAGGGAAAAACAGATCAGCAACTCGGCGGAATTGCGAGAACAGTTAAACACCCTGCTCGGCAAACACCAGACCGCGTTCGAACAACGCCAGACAGAGGCCGTAAAGCAACTGAATGAAACCATCCACGATGGCATGACGCATTCACAGAAACAGATCAATACCCACCTGGATCACAATATCGAGCAACTGGCCAAGCGCGTTAACCAGCTCACCGAGAAAACCGAGCAACGCCTGCACGATATCGGCGGCCTGGTCGAAAAGCGACTGGACGAGGGTTTCAAAAAAACAACTGAAACCTTTACCGATATCCTCAAACGCCTGGCCCTGATCGACGAGGCACAGAAAAAGATCACCGAGCTGTCAACCAACGTGGTCAGCCTGCAGGAGATTCTCGCGGACAAGCGTTCCCGCGGGGCCTTTGGTGAAGTCCAGTTAAACGCCCTGATTGCCAACGTCATGCCGGAACACAGTTACGCTATCCAGTATGTGCTGCCGAACGGCAAGGTGGCCGACTGCGCCCTGTTCATGCCGGAACCGACCGGCACCATCCTGATCGATGCCAAGTTTCCGCTGGAGTCCTATCGCAAGATGACCGACTTCTCGCTCGGCGAGCTCGAGCGCAAGGCGGCGGAAAAACAGTTCAGACGGGATATACAGAAACACATTGCAGATATCGCGGAAAAATATATCATCCCCGGCACCACGTCGGACGGCGCGGTCATGTTCATTCCGGCGGAATCTGTCTTCGCCGAGATACAGGCCAGGCACCCGGAACTCGTCGAAATGGCCCACAACGCCCGGGTCTGGATGGTTTCCCCGACCACGCTGTGGGCGACCCTGAATACGGCACGGGCCGTGCTCAAGGATGCCGAGACCCGGGAACAGGTCGATATCATCAAGGAACACCTGGGGTATCTGGCCAAGGACTTTGATCGTTTTCAGGGCCGCATGGATGACCTCGCGCGACATATCAAGCAGGCGCATGAGGATGTCGACAAGGTCAATACCTCGGCGCGCAAGATCAGTAATCGCTTCGAGAAGATCGAGAAACTGGAACTGGATACTGAGACAACAGTCACACTGCCAGGAGAGAATCAGAAATAGTTCGCCGCCGCAGGTTTTAACCCGCGACCGGTTTTACTACTCTCCTACAGTCATAACCACAAATAACCAACGGAAACCAACCACTTCCATGAGCTACAAGCCACTGACCGCCATCATCTTCGATATGGATGGCACCCTGGCCAACACCGAGGAAATTCACCGCCAGGCCTTCAATGATTCCTTCAGGGAATTTGAATTGCCCATTACCTGGGAACCCCTGGAATATGCCAACCTGCTCGCCATCTCCGGCGGCCGGCAGAGAATCTACCGGTATTTGAAGGACCACAGCATCGGTTCCCACAAGGACAAGCGCAGGCTCGCCCGTGAGGTACATGTCCGCAAATCGGAAATCTACCGGGAAAAACTGCAGGCCGGGCATCTGCCACTGCGCCGCGGCGTGCTGCGCCTGATACGTGAAGCGCACAAGAACAACATCCGCATGGGGATTGCCACGAGTTCCTCGCGCAGCAATATCGAGACACTGATCAATACCACTATCGGCAAACGCGGGCTCGACTACTTTGACAGCATCGTCAGTTGTGATCTGATTTCAGAACAGAAACCCTCGCCCGCCGCCTATCAATACGCCCTGGCGGAACTGGGAGTCAACCCGGAAAACTGCATTGCCATCGAGGACACCTCAAACGGCAACCGCGCCGCCCTCGCTGCCGGTGTCCGGACGATCATCACCACGCATGAGTTCACCATCGACAGCGATTTCAGCGGCGCATCCCTGGTGCTGGATGACATGGGAGAACCGGAACATTCATTTAATGTCGTTGCCGGCAACAGTTATGACCAGCACTATCTCAATCTCGAGTTGATGAAACAGATCCTTATCAATGAACCGGTCGGCTCGGGTGAGTCCGCCTGGCTGCTCGCCTACGCCAACGGTTCTGCCTGAGACCGTACGGGTCGCGCGGCAATCTTTATGATGACCGTGTCAGGTTTCGCTAGAATAGCGGCATGACACTGACGGAATTTCGCTACATCGTCGCGGTTGCGCGCGAACGTCATTTCGGCCGCGCGGCCGCCGCCTGTTTTGTCAGCCAGCCCACCCTGAGCGTCGCCATCAGAAAACTGGAGGATCAACTCGGCGTCACCCTGTTCGAACGCTATCAACATGACGTGAAAATCACGCCTGTCGGCCAGCGTATCGTGGAGCAGGCGCAGCGGGTGCTGGAAGAAGCGGACAAGATCAAAATCATGGCCAGCGAGAAAGAGGACGAACTCGCCGGACAACTCAGGCTCGGTGTCATCTATACCATCGGCCCCTACCTGTTACCGAAACTGATCCCGGCAATCAACAAGGCCGCGCCGGACCTGACCCTGTTGATCGAGGAGAACTACACGCACAAGCTCGGGGAGTTACTCAAGCAGGGCGATCTCGATATCGTCATCCTGTCGACCCCGTTCGAACTCGCCGGGACTGACTCACGTCACCTATACAACGAACCCTTTATGGTGACACTGCCTGCCGGGCACGAGCTGGCAAAAAAGAAAGCCATTCGCCTTGAAGACCTGCTCGATGAACCGTTGTTATTGCTGCGCTCGGGCAATTGTTTCAGGGACCAGGTCCTGGCCGCGTGCTCATCATGCATGAGCGGGCAATTCTCGCGCGACGGCATTCAACAAACACTGGAAGGCAGCTCTATCGAGACCATACGCCAGATGGTGGCCGCCGGTAGCGGTGTTACCATACTGCCGGCAACCTCGATCTATGAGGGACCTGAAATCAAGGGCCGGCTTGAATACCGGCCCTTTGCCCGGCCGGTCCCGCAACGCGAGGTCGTGCTGGTCTGGCGCAAATCATGGCCAAGGATTGCGATTGTTGACATGATCTGCGATGCCATCGCCAGGGTACGGCTCAAGGGCATCCGCAGGTAAACCACCAGCCAGATCTATTTGATCACGAGGAATGCGGCGGCGTTGCCCCGTATAATCCTCAGTAAGAGGGGTTCGCTTTTGTTGCCGGTCAGTTCGAGAAACTCCCCGAGGTTACTGACATCCCTGCGATTCACCGAAGTGATGATATCGCCCTTGCGCAAGCCTGCCTGCCATGCCGGACTGCCGCGCTCAACGTCGGCGATGAAGACGCCGCTTACCTGGCCATGCAGGGGGTGATCCTCGGTGAGATCACCGACCGAGACACCGGCCAGGCGTTCGTTCTTGAACCTGGCGGGTGAGGTCTCGGCTACCCTGGCCTCGATGGTCGCCACGATAGTCAGCGGTTTGCCGTTTCTCAAAATCTCGAAGCTGGCCTTTTCCCCGACGGACAACAGGCCGATGCGGTTCCTGACATCGCCGGCATTCCTGATCTTGTGACCATTGAGCTTGATGACGACATCGCCCGCCTCGAACCCGGCGCGCTTGGCGGGGGAATCCTCAAGCACACGGTTGATCACGGCGCCACTGCGCCGGTCCAGTCCAAAGGCCTCCGCCAGTTCCGGACTGAGGTCCTGGGCCTGCACACCAAGAAAGCCGCGCCTGACCTCACCGCGTTCGACCAGTTGCTCCATGATGTTCAGGGCGATGTTCACCGGGATGGCGAAACCGATACCGATATTGCCACCCGATTGTGAAAAGATAGCGGTGTTGATACCGACCAGTTCGCCGTTCAGGTTCACCAGCGCACCACCTGAGTTACCGGGGTTGATGGAGGCATCGGTTTGGATGAAATCCTCGTAACCCTCAATACCCAGGCCGCTGCGGCTCAGGGCGCTGATAATGCCTGATGTGACCGTTTGCCCAAGACCGAAGGGATTGCCGATGGCGACGACGAAATCACCGACCCGCAAGCGGTCCGAATCCGCCAGCTTGATGTCCCGGAGGTTTTTCGCGGTTACCTTGATCACCGCGACATCGGTCTCGGGGTCCGTGCCGACCAGTTCGGCATCCAGGTGTCGTCCATCACGCAGGGTCACCGTGATCTGATGGGCGTTGGCGATGACATGATTATTGGTCAGGATCAAACCCCGTGTGGCATCCACAATCACGCCGGAACCCAGACTCTGGGTCTTGCGCTCGGTCGGCATGTTCGGGAAATCGAAAAAGCGGCGGAAGAAGGGATCGGAAAACAGCGGGTTTTGCTGCAACTGTACCTTGCCCTCGGTGGCGATATTCACCACGGCCGGTGTCACCTGCTCCAGCATGGGCGCGAGGCTCGGCAATTTCTGATCATTGAGTTCGACGGGGAGTGCCGCGCGTGCCACTGCCGGCATCAACATTGACAATGAAATCAGAAAGTATTCAAGAAAACGGATCATTCGATGGTACATCACATCTCCTCAGGTTATTTTTTGGTCTTCGATGTAAATCAACCGCGCTGCGACAACACCGTCACACCCGTTTTGAGAGCTCGGGACACGCTGAAAA
>JBFGPT010000067.1:0-7082 GCA_041564575.1 Gammaproteobacteria bacterium
ACCTCTGGCGGGGTTTCCGTCGGTGAAGCGGATTACATCAAGGATGTCCTGGAAAAAATCGGCCAGGTGGATTTCTGGAAGGTCGCCATGAAACCTGGCCGGCCACTGACCTTCGGCAAGATCAGGGACGCGTTTTTCTTCGGGCTGCCCGGTAATCCCGTCTCCGTCATGGTAACGTTCTATCAGTTCGTGCAGCCTGCCCTGCATTACCTGACGGGCAACACCGACTGCGCGCCGGTGACAGTGCGGGTGCCCTGCCTTTCAAAACTGAAAAAACGTCCCGGCCGGGTGGAGTATCAACGCGGCGTGCTCGAACGCGACGCGGACGGCCAGGTCAGCGTGCGTAAAACCGGGGCCCAGGGTTCCGGCATCCTGACCTCCATGTCGCGCGCCAACTGTTTCATCATCCTGCCGCTGGAAAGCGCCGGTATCGAACCGGGTGCCATCGTCGAGGTGCAGCCTTTCCACGGGCTGATCTAGAACAAAGCTATCACTGGATACTGAAAATTCAGGGCGGATAGCCGCCAGTCTTGTTCCAGAGACGCCAAGAATACTTCCCTGTCCGATCGTGTGCCGCTGTCCCCGCGGTACACAGTCGTCACAAGTCTGCCAGGTTTTCATGCTGTACATAGACGGGGAACCTTTACCTGTTGGCCTCAAACCTCTGGTGGAATTGACACAGTAATCGTTATGACAATGCGTTGGCCGGGGCTTTATTATGCAGCCCGGGAAAGGAATGGCGGACTATAAAACGGCTATAGACCCATAGACCCCTGGCAAAAAAGTCCTGTGTGTTCGATCATGCTGAAGTCTTCTATAATATAAAAAGGCGTTACAGCCATCTGAACGACTTTGGCCCTGGTGACTTTTAAAGGGCTTCAATTCAAGATCAATAAATGTCTACATGTCCCGGGGAAGCCCAGTAATTCATTTAATTGTGAGGAATGCGAAAGACGATGAAGCGGGCACCTGAGCAACGTAAACCGATATTGGAAAACCAGATACAACAATGGAAGGAAATAGGCGCGCAAAGTCAGCGTGTTATCACGAAATTTATCCAGCGACAACAGGCTGACAATGGGTTTTCCATTATCAAACCTTACAGCATAGGCCAGGCCTTTCTGGATATGACTTCAAAAATCATGTCCGATCCTCACAATTTAATGACCGCACAGCAGAGATTATGGCTCGACTCCATCAAACTCTGGTATTACACGGCCAGACGCGCCTGGGGATTAAGCTCGTTACCTGCGTTAAATCCCGATCCGGGTGACCGCCGCTTCGCAGCTGCCCCATGGCAAGAAGAACTGACCTTTGATTACATCAAGCAATCCTATGTTCTTGCGAGCCAATGGTTGATGTCGCTGGTGTCAGATGTCAAAGGTTTAAGTCCTGACGAAAAGGAAAAGGTCAATTTCTACACACGTCAATTCGTCAGTGCTGTTTCACCCAGCAACTTTGCTGCCTTGAATCCCGTTATCATGAAAAAGATCCAGGAAACAAATGGACAAAATCTGGTCGACGGACTCAGGCATATGCTCGATGACATGGAACAAGGACAGGGTGAACTTAAAATATCCATGACAGTGAAAGATGCCTTTAAAGTGGGAGAGAACGTTGCGACAACACCAGGAAAGGTTATTTACCAGAATGATCTCATGCAGTTGATACAGTATAATCCCACCACTCAACATGTCTACAAGCGGCCGCTTTTGATTGTTCCGCCGTGGATCAACAAATTCTACGTGCTTGATCTGCAGCCAAAGAACAGCTTTATAAGGTGGATCGTTGACCAGGGTTATACATTATTTATTATCTCCTGGGTCAATCCGCGCAAGGATCTGGCTTATAAAAGTTTCGATGACTATATGCTGGAAGGGCCTTTGGCGGCGCTGGATCAAATCAAGAATGCGACAGGTGAGACCAGTGTTAATATCCTTGGTTTTTGTATCGGGGGAATACTGGTCGAAGCATTGCTTGCCTGGATGTCCGCCAGGGGGGACAGTCGAATAAAATCCGCTACATTGCTTGCGACCATGCTCGATTTTCGTAATGTAGGCGAGGTATCCGTCTTTATCGATGACGAAATGATCGAATCACTGGAGAACCATGTGAAGGAGAAAGGATATCTTGAAGGCCGCCACATGGCGCTGATGTTTTCCATGATGCGTGAGAATGACTTGATCTGGTCGTTTGTTGTCAATAATTACCTGATGGGACGTGATCCCGTGCCATTTGACCTCCTCTATTGGAATTCAGATTCAACCCGACTTCCTGCGACAATGTTGTTGTACTATCTGAAAAATATCTATCAGGAAAATGGCTTGATCAAACCGGGCTACTTGAAGATCAACGGCGAAAAGATCGATGTCCGCAAAATAAAAACCCCCACTTATGTCCTGGCTACCAAGGAAGATCATATTGCACCCTGGGTATCCTGCTATCCAGTTACTCAAATGTTTTCCGGAGAGGTCAGGTTTGTCCTCGGTGGCTCAGGGCACATAGCCGGAATCATCAATCCGCCTTCCGCCGGAAAATATAACTACAGGACATATTCAAAATATCCGAGTGATCCCATGGTGTGGTTCGAAAAATCAAAGGAACATCCGGGTTCCTGGTGGCAGGACTGGAATAAATGGCTTTTAAAGAAAAGCGGCGGAATGGTGAATCCGCGTAGACCTGGAGAAGGAAAACTCGCCCCTCTCGAAGACGCTCCAGGATCCTATGTGAAAGTCATCGCTGTGGACTGACATACTATCTGGAAGTTCAGACATGAACTGACAGCCTCTCAATCAATCAAGCAACTTTCAGATCTAGTCTGTGTGCAAAAACCGGCGCCCAGGGTTCCGGCATCCTGACCTCAATGTTACTGCCAGTCAGGGTTGTGACAGACAGTGTGCCGCCAGGACAATGGCACTCGAGCCTACAGGACTATTTATGGCCTGTCTGGAACACACTTGACGGACAGTTCCCCCCTGCAACGTCATTATGCCCCTCAGAACCAACAAAGTGATCAAACATTCGCTGATTCTGCCCCGCCCACGCGTTTTTCGATCTGCTCGACGATGTATGCGGCAAAGGGGAACGAGCAGGTATAGGCCGGGGACACCGCGTTCAACACGTGCATGCTGGCATCGTCGCCCTCGAATCTGAAATCCATTTCCAGGGTATGCGTGCGCGTATCGAGCAGTTGTGCACGAATTCCCGCCCTGCCCCAGTGCGTAAATTGCGCGGGCGAGATTTCCCGCACCAGTTCCGCGGCCAGCCGGATCAGATGCGGCTTGTAGTATTTTGACAGTTCCCTGGCGGCCAGCCGCCTGAAATTGAATGCATTACGCATCCACAAGCCGGTTTCAAGCGAGACGATATCGAGAAATTCCGCGGCACTGAATCTTTTCATACCCCGGTATTGCTCGCGCCAGAACGCGGGGATGGCCGTTGGTCCGATCTTGGTCCGGCCGTCGACCGTGACGGTGAAATGCACGCCGAGGAACGGATTGTCCAGATCCGGCACCGGGTAGATGTTAGTTTTCAGGCGAAATGAATCACTGGCCTTCAGATACAGCCCCTTGAAAGGCAGGATGGTGTAGTTTTCCGAGAAGCCGAAATCGCGTGCGATCCGGTCCGCGTACAGTCCGGCCGCATTGATCACATAGCCGGCCTCAATCCGGCCGCGGCTGGTTTCGATTATTTTACCGTCGTAACGTTTGATATACGCCGTATCGAACAGGATGTTGACGCCCCGCCGGCCGAGCGTTGTATACAGGTGTTGGTTGATCGCCTGTGGATCAACCGTGGCGGTCGACGGTGAATACAGGGCCCGTTGGCAGGTTTTCGCGGCAGGCTCGATCTCGTGCAGATTTTTTTCGTCCAGGTGGTTAAGTTCGACGCCGTTTTTCTCGCCGCGACGGAACAGTTCCTCCAGCGTAATGAGTTCCGCCTCATTGCGTGCAACCACCACCTTGCCGCAGCGGTTGATCGGCAGATTGTTCTCCAGGCAATACGCCGTCATCAGGCGATTGCCATCGCGGCAAAAGCGGGCCTTGAAGGAATCGGCCGTGTAATAAAAACCGGCATGCAATACGCCGCTGTTGCGGCCGCTGGCATGCATGGAATGTCCGGCTTCCTTGTCGATGACGACGATGGACTGATCCGGATAGCTGTTGCGTAACTGTCGCGCGATGGACAGGCCGATGATGCCAGTGCCGATAACAAGAAAATCCGTGACTGTCGGTATAGACACGTTTGCAGGGAACCCGGGTTGTTTAATCCGTATAACCGGGGGTATTTTTTTCAACCCAGCGCTGCCCGCCCTCGGTGGTTTCCTTTTTCCAGAAAGGCGCGCTGCTTTTCAGATCCTCCATGATATAGCGGCAGGATTCAAAGGCTGCCGCGCGGTGCGCGGACCAGACCGCGACAAGCACGATAGGATCGGCGATGTTGACCGTGCCGGTGCGGTGGACGATCAGCGTGCCGAGCAATGGCCAGCGCCGGCCGGCCTCCTGTGCGATTTTTTCCAGATGCTGTTCCGTCATGCCGGGATAGTGTTCCAGTTCCATCGACAGGATTGCCTCACCCTCGTTCTCATCACGCATGCTGCCGATGAAGATGGCGGAGGCGCCGTATTTGCCCTGCTGCCGCATTTCATCCTGGTAGTCACGAACCTCGGCCAGGGGATCAAAGGGCGACTCCGTGATACGGATTTTCATTCAGCCCCCCGTGACCGGCGGGAAAAAGGCAACCTCGTCACCTTCGTGCAGGATAACGTCATCCTGGACATACTCCATGTTAACAGTACTCATGATCCCGTCCGGCAAGGTATGACCGGTGATCAGGCGCTGCCACAGACCGCCGACATCGGTGCCCTCGGCAAGCTCCAGCACTTCCTCGTCACGTCCGAACCGCTCTCTCAGGCCGGCGAAATATTTTACTTTAACCTTCATATATTTTTCATTTAAATACAATAAGTTATATAAATAATTTAATGCATATGCTCTATGTTATAATGAACCGCAGAGAATGTCGTGATCCTAATATTACACCAGACCTGACACAGTATTTTCCAACCGGCGGGCAACATGGGCAAACTGACACATTTTAATCGCAAGGGCGAGGCGCATATGGTCGATGTTGGCGAAAAACCCGTCACCCGGCGCCGCGCGATAGCCGAAGGCCGGATTAACATGCTGTCGGAGACGCTGCAATTGATCCTCGAAGGCCAGCATAAAAAGGGCGATGTGCTGGGTATCGCCCGGGTGGCCGGCATCATGGGCGCGAAAAAGACCTCGGAACTTATTCCCCTGTGTCATCCCATTGCCGTCACCCGCATCGAGATCGAATTTACTCCGCAAACGGATCAGGATTGCGTGATCTGCCAGGCCACGGTCGAAACCCGCGACCAGACCGGCATCGAAATGGAGGCCCTGACCGCGGTTCAGGTTGCATTATTGACCATTTACGATATGTGCAAGGCCGTGGACCGCGGCATGACGATCAGCGATGTCGGACTACTGGAAAAAAGCGGGGGCAAATCCGGCACCTGGAAACGTAGCTGATCCGCATCACCGCACGCAAATCACCCGGAAATTTTCCCGTGCTTTTCAGCGTCAAATTGTCTTTGGGTGGCTTATTCGTTAATGTACGGGCTGTTTTGTTCGGAGTATACATAAAGCCACTGACCCATGACGCAGATCATCAATAACACGGAATCCCCTTTTTGGGAGCACTGGCTGGGCGTCATGACCATCATCTTCGGCGTATTGCTGGTCGCCATGCAGGGCACGGAGATCTTGCGGCAATCTACGCTCAAACCGGACTCGGCCGCGGTGCAGGATGTCCCGCCAAGATGCCCGGAATATGACCTGGAAAAAGACGGCTTGTCCGTCGAATACTGCCATGCCATGGTGGCCCATTTGAAAGGCCAAATCCTCACCACGCCAAAATGGTTTCGCAGTTTTGAGATCAAGCTATCGACCGTCGGACTCGTCTTTGCCCTGCTGTCCATCATTGCCGGAATCGCATTGATCGATAATCGTGCCTGGGCAACAAGTGCCTGCCTGGCCGTATTCCTTGGACTGACCCTGGTGGATGGCATTACCTTTATTGCAGTCTATGCGTCAGGGCCGCTGGCGAGATCCCTGTATCTCTGGAATGATATGCTGTGGCTCGTGATCCACATGACCATGACGGCCGCCATACTGGCCGGGATCCACGAGGAACAGGCCCGGGGCGCGCTGCCCAATCCGGACCGGGACGGGTAATCATGGAAGGCCGGGGGTTCAGCAAAACCGCTATCCTGATGCACTGGTTGCTCGCAATCGGAATCTTCTTCCTGTTTGTCAGCAGCTGGTGGATGCTTTCTCTGCCGCTTTCTTCAAAAGAATACGAGTACCGGAACTTCCCCTTTCAGTTGCACAAGAATATCGGCCTGACCCTCACATTCGTCCTGGCCCTGCTGCTGTACCTGCGGCTGAAATACCGGCCTTCGGCAATCAGCGCGCCGGAAATGAAACCCTGGATGCACAAACTCGCTGCCCTAGACCACATCATGCTGTATCTGCTCGTATTCAGCTGTTGCCTGAGTGGATACCTGTCTTCTGCTTATAGTGGCTGGACAACCACCTTCTGGTGGACGATTGACTTGCCGGACTGGGCGGGCAGAGACAAGGAGCTGAATAATCTGTATTCAACGATTCATACCTGGAGCACATGGTTGTTGCTGGCATTGGTCGGTGTACATCTCAGCGGCGCGGTCTACCATGCATTTCGGCGCGACGGCGTCGTGCGGCGCATGCTGCGGTTCTAGCTATCATGCCGTCTTGCTCGTAAAATCCGGAAGTCTATGGATTCGGCCGGCAGACCGTTCAATCCTGATCTTCTGACTGAAAAATTTACATGGACCTCCATAATCACTACAAGGCTGGCCTGTATACGCCCGGCAACCTGATACGGGAATCCCTTAACAACGGCCGGTTCTTCTGGACGATCGAATTTGTTGCCTCATCGGACCATGTGCTGGATGAAGACCTGGTAACAATCGACAGCTTTGTGCGCGAACTGGCCCGGCGTCCCGAGGTGGCAGG
>JBFGPT010000068.1:0-7073 GCA_041564575.1 Gammaproteobacteria bacterium
AAATACCGGGTGGTTGCATTGCGAAACCGGTGAAATCAACCTGAAACCGGGCCGGTACTTCCTCAACGTCAACGTTTACAGTCACGGCGAGTTGCAGGACCGGCTCGGTCGCCCCGGGTATTTCGATATCATAACCTCGGATTACTTTGGTACCGGCCTGTATTTCCGTGAAAACCGGCCGATGAAAATGCTGGTCAGGCATCAGTGGGATATCTGTTGATGGCCCGGGCTATTGGTCCTCGAAACTGTACCCCAGCAGACGTATTTCACGGCGGAAGACCCGGGCGATGGTTTCTCTCTGCGACTGCGTGTAACACTCCGACCAGTGCCGCCGGTCATCGCGGTAGCCGGATTTTGCGGAGTGGGCGAGTGTGCCTTGCCAGGGGATACCTAGTTGTCCAAAAACCTCGCCGAGCTCGCGGTCAAGGGTCTCGTATCGGAGGATACGATCGACCAGGATTGTGCCGTCGTCATCGCTGTAGAGCGGATAATTAACGCAAAACTGTCCCTGCCTGAAATAGTCATCGAAAGTCAGCGCCTCTTGATACCTGGATTTCAACATGTGGTAATGCGAGAGGGATTTGTCCCAGGGATTTCGCTCTACGCAGAATTTGAAATAGCCGTTCCACACCGGGGCCGGTATGCGACGACGGATTTTCCGCGCGGAAATATGATTATAGAACCTGTTTGCACTCAAAAATTGTGCAAGCGTTTTCATGCGTCCGGGACTTTGCGCGTCCAGCAGTTCGGGAAGCGGGTTCCACAGGCCGCGGTAGTGTCTGGGTCTGTGTCCGGCAACGGGCGGGTCGATGGGCGTGACAATATCCCCGTCTTCGCAGCAGTCTGACAAGTGTAACTCGATACTGGTCCCCGCAGTCTTCGTGGTTTTGATAAAGATGAATTTGTACTTGTGAGAAATTATCATGCCTGCCAGCCCGGGATTCGCCGGGTATTATATATGAGTCCCGCGGGGTTCAAGGCGCGGTGAGGGTATAATTTTACGAATAATCACGACAGCAGGCTGCACAACTTGACGGAAGACACACAACCTCACGGTATCATTCTGCCCAGCGATGTCGAGATCGTGATCGCCTCCTATGGCGGCGCTGGTTCGACCATGCTTATCTCGCACCTGTCCAGGTTCAGGAAAACCAATGAGCCGGGTGACCGGGACGGTTTCAAGCACTGCGCCCTGCCGCCCGTTACCCTGAGAAAGGGCTTCAGGTTCA
This sequence comes from Gammaproteobacteria bacterium, assembly GCA_041564575.1. GTDB lineage: Bacteria > Pseudomonadota > Gammaproteobacteria > Eutrophobiales > Eutrophobiaceae > UBA4486. Next base: position 1,230 of record JBFGPT010000068.1, read on the forward strand.
TCTATGTATACGGTGACCCGGTTGATTCGGTCATCTCGCTGTTCAGCCGGCATTATCATCACGAGCACTCCGCGAAACTGCAAAGGTTTATCCTGCCCCAGGTCAGGCCGATACCGGCGAACATGAGCCTGGCGGAATATGCCTGCCAGGGCGAGGACCGGTTTTATTTCAGGGAACATTTCCAGAACTGGTACGATCGCTGCCTTTTTCACGAAACCCTGTTTCTGCGCTACGAATGTTTGCACGACAACATCGAAAAGCTCGCTGATTACCTGAAACTGCCGCGCGCCTTCGTCGATGAATTTCCGGCAAGGGCGCCCAGGAAATCGACCGCGGCAATGTTACCCGCGACGGTCAGAAAACACCTGGAACTGAGCTACCGGGACCTCAGTGAAATCACGGCGGGACTCGACGATTTCGAAATCAGGTCACGGCCGGGCCGGTTCAATTGCCTGAAGACCTATGGCAGCGGTGCCTACCGGAATGAGATCCGCGAACACTTCGATTACTTTTGCCGGCAGTACGCGCCGAACTATTACCGGCGTTATGCTTCAGTCCTCCGGCGTCACGGTCAGTAGCCGCCGGTAAATCTTCAGGTAATCGGCCACGCGGTCCTTGCTGTCGTGCAGGCGGCAGGCGGTTTGCCGTGCCTTTGCCGACAGGCTGCGCGGCTCCTGGTCAAACACCCAGTGCAGTCCCGCGACCAGTCCGTCGACGTCGCCGGTTTGCGCCAGGTAGCCATTTTCACCGTGCGTCACCATTTCCCGGGTGCCGCCCGCGTCAAAGGCGACACAGGGTGTGCCGCAGGCCATGGATTCCTTGATGATGTTCGGCAGGTTGTCGGCCATGCTGGGAAACAGGCAGACATCGGCGGCCGCGTAGATCCTGACGATGTGGTATTCCTCCCAGATATATCCGAGGTTGATGACGCGGATGCCGTTGATCTCCGGCACCTCGTGATTGATGCCGATAATAACGGCTGAGACGGATTGATCGCCTTTCGCCTCACCCAGCCGCGACAGCGTTTCATCCAGGTAATGAAATCCCTTGCGCGGATCGTCTTTATGCTGCGATGTCGAGAACAGGATGATCCGGTCATTGACAGGCAGGTCAAGCGATTCGCGCAGACGGGCCTTGTCTTCGGCGGGCTTGTAGAATTCGAGATTGACCGGGTTGTGAATGTTGTGAATTTCACGCTGTTTCAGCAACTGGCTGCGTTTCGCGCAATCGTACAGCCAGCGGCTGGGGCAGACGATGGTGAAGGGCTTGTCTTTCCATAACGCACGCTTCAGATGCCAGACGAAACGGTCAATATCCAGGCCGGTATGTTCCGCCGGCCTGTTGTGCTTTTGATAACCGTCGATATATCGCGTGTTAGCGGTGTTATAGTGTTCACAGCCGCAGAATGACCACATATCCGGCAGTTTCCAGACGATCGGGGGCCGGATGCGGGCCAGGTCGGGGACCGGGACCGTGTTCTCGCAGATCCAGTGAAACTGCACGATATCCGCGCCGAAGTCATTGATGAATGATGGCAGGCTGGTTGGAAAGATGTTGAGAGAACGAAAGTCGTGATCGCCGGGTGATTGCAGTCGCAGGAACCAGCGGGAAACGCTGCGCCAGAGCAGGTTTTGCGCGCGAATTCGCAGCGGTGCGCGGATGACGGTCGGATCCCGGGTGCGTTTCTTGATGACCAGCAGGGTGGAATCGACGTCGTTCTCCAGCATGGCGCGGTGCAGGCGACGTGCGCCGATGAATGCGCCGCCGCCCCTGTCGGAAAAACAGACATGTAAAACTTTCATTTATATTTATAATAATCAGGCAGTTGTAATATACAACGGCATACCGGCACGCAGTATATACTTTGACGATGCAGTTCAGTTTTTGTGATCAAAGGCATGAAATACGCATGAAATATTGCTGAAATCATCAACTGAATTAAACTTTGGCCGATCATATACCGGATTACGAATTATTTAGAGGTGCAAGCAGGCAGACCATGGATAACAAACTCAAGATCATCGTACTCGGGGGAGATGGATTCTGTGGCTGGCCGACCGCCCTGCATTTGTCCAATCGCGGTCACGATGTCGTCATTGTCGATAATCTTTCAAGGCGCAACATCGATAATGAACTCGAGGCCTATTCCCTGACACCCATCCAGCCCATGGGAGTGCGACTCAAGGCCTGGCATGAAAACAGCGGCAAGCAGATCCGGTTTCACCGGATCGATATTGCCAGTGAGTACGACAAGCTGAAGGCAATGTTGATCGAGGAGCAACCCGATGCCATCGTGCACTTTGCCGAGCAGCGTGCCGCGCCGTATTCAATGAAATCCGAGTATCACAAGTGCTATACCGTCAACAATAATCTGAATGCGACACACAATGTATTGTGCGCGATTGTCGCCACCGGTCTGCCCGCGCACCTGGTCCATCTTGGCACCATGGGTGTCTATGGCTACGGTTCACCCGATACCAAGATCCCCGAGGGATATCTGAACGTCCGCATCCAGAAGGAGGGCACCGGCGAGGTCGAAAAGGAGATCCTGTATCCCGCCGATCCCGGCAGCATCTACCACATGACCAAGACCCAGGATCAGTTATTCTTTTATTACTACAACAAGAATGACGGCGTCAGGATCACGGATTTGCACCAGGGCATTGTCTGGGGGACCAATATCGATGAAACACTGATGGACGAGCGTTTGATCAACCGTTTTGACTATGACGGGGACTACGGAACCGTCCTCAACCGTTTCCTGATGCAGTCAGCCATCGGTCACCCGCTGACCGTGCACGGTTCCGGCGGCCAGACCCGCGCCTTTATTCATATCCGCGACACCGTGCGTTGTATCGAGATCGCCCTGAACAATCCGCCCGCGGCCAATGCACGCGTGAAGATCTACAACCAGATGACCGAAACGCACAGGGTCCGCGACCTGGCGCAACTGGTTTCCGGTCTGACCGGCACCGAGGTGCTGTACATGAACAACCCGCGCAAGGAAAACGAGGAAAACGACCTGAACGTGGATAACAAGTGTTTCCTGGAACTCGGCCTGAATCCGACTACCCTGGCCGAGGGTCTGCTGATGGAGGTCAAGGACGTTGCGGGAAAGTACGCCGATCGCTGTGATCGTGAAAAGATCATCTGCCGCTCCTACTGGACGCGTGACAAGAGCCTGGAATCCCGGAACTGAGCTGACCGCGACTTAATCCCGCCATGAATAATAATCTGCTCGTGACCGGGGGCTGCGGCTTCATCGGTGTCAATCTCATTCACTTCCTGCGGTCTCGCCATCCGGAGATCAATATCACGGTTCTGGATAACCTCTCGCTGGGCAGGAAGGAGCATGTCGATGAGTTCGATCTTGAATTTATCGAAGGCGATATTCGCGACTTTGACCTGGTCGATCGACTGTGCGCCGGGATGGACGCCATTGTTCACCTGGCGGCGGACACACGCGTCATGGACTCGATTGAGAACCCGGATTTCAATTTCGATGTCAATGTCAGCGGCACCTATAATCTGCTCAAGGCCGCGCGCAATCACTCTGTCGCCAACTTCGTGCTGGCCTCGACCGGCGGTGCCATCATCGGCCGGGCCGAACCCCCGGTGCACGAGGATATGGTGCCGCGACCGATGTCACCCTACGGCGCCAGCAAGCTCATGGCCGAGGGTTATTTGTCCGCGTTCGCGGCCAGTTACGGCATGAACACGGTGGCACTCAGGTTTTCCAATGTCTATGGCCAGCGTTCCTATCACAAGGGCAGTGTCGTGGCGCTGATATTCAAGACTTTGCTGGGTGACGGGCGCTTTACCGTCTTCGGCGACGGCAGCCAGACCCGGGATTATATTTATGCGGGGGACCTGGCCGCGGCCATACTCCGGGCCACGCGCTTTACCGGTGGCAGCGAGGTGTTCCAGCTGGGCACCGGCATTGGCACGGCCCTGAATGACCTGTTGCGACTGTGCCAGGATATCGCCGGCCATGAACTTGAAATTGAATACCGGGATTTTCGCCAGGGTGAAATCCTGCATACCTGGACGGACATCAGCAAGGCTCGGCAGGGCCTCGAATTTTCCCCCGACACGTCCCTGGCCGATGGACTGGCATTGACCTGGTCCTGGTTTCGCGACCGCTAGCCCGAAGTTTCCGGCGGCGCCGGCGCGTTTCGCTCGATCCAGTCCTCCGTCTCCCCGGTAATCTGTTTCGCCTTTTTCCCCCGCGATTCAATGGGTGGTCCGATGCGCATGGTGATGGTGCCTGGGTATTTAACGAAACTCTTTCTCGGCCAGAGATAACCGGCATTGTGTGCGACCGGCACGACGGGATAACCGGATTTCTCTGCCAGTAATCCCCCGCCCGGTTGATACACGCCTTTCTCTCCGGCCCGGACACGGGTACCTTCCGGAAAGATCACGACCCACAGACCGGCCTGCAGGCGTTTCGTGCCCTGGTCAACGATTTGCCGGAAGGCGCGGATATTCGAGCTGCGATCGATGGCGATCGGTTGCATGCTGGCCAGGCCCCAGCCATAGATCGGGATCCACAGAAGTTCGCGCTTCAGCACCCAGACCTGCGGAGGAAACACCAGTTGCAGGGCCAGGGTTTCCCAGGCCGACTGGTGTTTGCACATGATGATGGCCGGGACCTGCGGTATGTGTTCCAGTCCCTCGACCCTGTGACGTATGCCACAACACACTTTCAACCACCACAGGTTGAAGACCGCCCATTGTTTCATGATGCGGAACCTGAGCCGCAGCGGCAGGGGGTAGATCAGCAACCCCAGTGGGGTAAACAGCAGAGTGGCAAGGGTAAGTCCGGCGTAAAAGGACAATGCCCGGATTATCAGCATGGCGTCAATCCAGCAGGTGGTCGACGGCCCCGGCAAGATCCTCACAGACAATCACGCCGTCCGTCACCTGGCCTGCATCGATGGTTTTCTGGCCGTAGCCGGTTTTTACCAGCATCGGACGGGCACCGACATTTCGGGCGACCTCGATATCGCAACCCTTGTCACCGACGTACGGCACATCGTCAAGTGGCAGGCCCGTGCGAAAGGTGATTTGGTCAAACAGACCGGGATTGGGTTTCCTGCAATAGCAATCGTCTTCCGGGGCATGCGGGCAGAAGAAGATGGCATCAATCATGCCACCGTGCAGGGCGATCTCGCGCAGCATCTTCTGGTGGATCTGGTTCAGGTCATCGATGCTGAACAGCTTGCGTGCCAGCCCGGACTGGTTACTGACGACAATGATACGGTAATCCGCGTGTGTCAGCCGTGAAATGGCCTCCAGGCTGCCTTCGATAGGCACCCATTCATCGGGGGATTTGATATAGTCGTCCGAGTCGTAATTGATAACGCCGTCCCTGTCGAGAATGATCAGTTTCATTTTGCAGCGGAAAGTCTGGATATATCGGCGATCCCGAGGAACATATCGCTGACCGATTTCAGCAAGGCAATGCGATTGTTGCGCACATTATCATCCTCGTCCATCACCAGCACATTGTCAAAGAAGCTGTCGATTGTCGATTGCAGCCCCGAAAGCAGTTTCAGGGCTTCCGTGTAGTTCGATTTTTCCACCAACTGGTCGACTTCATCGCGCATGTCGGCCGCCTGTTTAAACAATGCTTTTTCCACGGGTTCGGTGAATAATGACTCATCCACCGGAATGGTATTGTGGATTGCAGCCTGTTTCAGGATATTACCGATGCGCTTGTTGGCGCTGGCGAGGTTGACGGCCTCGGGCATGCGCCTGAATTCAAGCACGGCGCGCAGCCGCAGATCGAAGTCCAGCGGGCTTCCGGGCAGTTTCTCGAACACCGAGTCAAACACCGGC
>JBFGPT010000069.1:0-7011 GCA_041564575.1 Gammaproteobacteria bacterium
AACTCCTGTGTCGTCAGCAAAAAAGTAACGGCCCTGACACAACGCGGTCAGGGCGGTTTGAATAAGAAGGCCTGGCATCCGGAAGAGGCTGGAGATGCCAGGCAATAGCCGAGCTCCGTCTCGGCTTCCCGCTAATGCGGCGATGTTCGATCAATCCCAATTCAACGCTCCCCCGGTCTGATACTCGGTGACGCGGGTTTCGAAGAAATTCTTTTCCTTGCGCAGGTTGGCCTGTTCGTCGAGCCAGGGCAGGGTGGCCTCGGCCCCCGGAAACGGCTCGTCCATACCGAGCTGGTGAGCGCGGCGGTTGGCGATGTAACGGAACTGGCCCATGTGCGTCTCGGCGGAGTAGCCGAGGATGGGATCTTTCAGCAAATAATTCGCGTAGGTGGACTCGGCCGCATCGGCCTCGTCCCACATGCGGCGTACCGTCTTCGGATCGAGTGTGCGTTTTTCCTCGTGCAAGATCTGCTTGACCACGCGGATGCCGAAGGAGGCGTGCATGACCTCGTCGCGCATGATGTACTGCAATTGCTCGGCGGTACCCTTCATCAGGCCACGCCGCTGCAGGGCGAAGATGGGGCTGAAGCCGTTGTAGAACCAGCAGCCCTCGAACACGGCGGCGAAGAACATGTAGGAGATGATGAAGTTGTCCAGTTCATCATCGTCGCGCAGGTCGATATCGGAACGCAGCACCGAGTTCAGACGATTGTTTGCGACCTGGATTTTCTGGTTGATCTCCGGCACCACGCGGTAACGGTTATAGATCTCGCCCTGGTCGAGACCGATGGACTCGATGCAGTGCTGGTAGGTCCAGGTGTGCAGTGATTCCTCGTAGACCTGGCGCGCCTGGTAGATCTGCAACTCCGGCGCGCTCATCTTTTCCATCACGGCCAGGCCGATGTTGCGCATGGCGAGGATGTCCGAGGTGGTCAGGTAGGCCAGCACGTTTTCGTAAACATGACGTTCTTCCAGTGTCAGCTTGTGCCGGTAGTCGTGCACGTCCTGCGCCATGTTGATGTCCAGCGGCGTCCAGTGGTTCTTGTTGGCGTTGAGGAAATAGTTCCAGGCCCAGGGATACTTGAACGGCGCGAGCTGGTTGATGTCGGTCATGCCGTTGACGACGCGCTTGTCGTCCGGGTTGATCGGCTGCAGGCCGGCACTGCCGACTGTTTCGTCGATCGCGTCGTCGTTGTCGAGCGCCTCGCGATCGAGGAAGGTACTGGCCTGCACGGCGTCGTTGCTTTCCGCCGCCGGTTCGAATGGATTATCCCAGTTCAACATCTAGTAACTCCCGTGTCAGGTTTACTGGCAGGCTTCACAATCCGGATCCAGGATCGAACAGACCTTGGCGCCGGCCTCGTTGCCGTCCAGTTCCGGCGCCGCGTCAATGTCATCACGCTTCGCCGTGGTTTTTTCCATGTGGGTCGCGCCCAGCGAGCGCAGGTAATAGGTGGTCTTCAGGCCGCGCACCCAGGCCAGCTTGTACAGGTTGTCGAGCTTCTTGCCGCTCGGCTCGGCCATGTACAGGTTCAGTGACTGCGCCTGGTCGATCCATTTCTGGCGCCGCGACGCGGCTTCGACCAGCCAGCGCGGATCGATCTCGAAGGCGGTGGCGTACAGTTGCTTCATATCCTCCGGGATACGGTCGATGGGCTGCACGCTGCCGTCGAAATACTTGAGGTCGTTGGCCATGACCTCGTCCCACAGCTTGCGATCTTTCAACTCGCGCACCAGGAAGGGATTGACCACGGTAAACTCGCCGGACAGGTTCGATTTCACGAACAGGTTCTGGTAGGTCGGCTCGATCGACTGGCCGACGCCGCAGATGTTCGAGATGGTCGCCGTGGGTGCGATCGCCATGCAATTGGAATTGCGCATGCCGACGTTCTTGACGCGTTCACGCAGGCTGTCCCAGTCCAGGCTCTGGCTGGTATCGACCTGCAGGTAATCCCCGCGCGACTCGGCCAGGCGGCCGATGGAATCGATCGGCAGGATACCTTGCTGCCACAGTGATCCGGGGAAGCTCGAATAGACGCCGCGTTCCTCGGCGAGCAGTGTCGAGGCGCTGATGGCGTGGTAGCTGACGGCCTCCATGCTGCGATCGGCGAACTCGACGGCAGCCTCGGAGGCATATGGAATGCGCAGCTTGTACAGGGCATCCTGGAATCCCATGATGCCGAGCCCGACAGGGCGGTGGCGCAGGTTGGAACGGCGCGCCTGCGGTACGCTGTAGTAATTGTAATCGATGACGTTGTCGAGCATGCGCATGGCGGTGCTGACCGTCTTTTCCAGTTTCTCGAAGTCCAGCCCCGTGTCGTTGACATGCCGGGCAAGGTTAACCGAGCCGAGGTTGCAGACGGCGATCTCCTCGTCCGAGGTGTTCAGCGTGATCTCGGTGCACAGGTTCGAGGAGTGCACGACGCCGGCGTGCTGCTGCGGCGAGCGCAGGTTGCACGGGTCCTTGAAGGTGAACCACGGGTGGCCGGTTTCGAACAACATGGACAGCATCTTGCGCCACAGGTCCACGGCCTTGATGGTCTTGCCGTTCTTCAACTGCCCGGCGGCGGCCATGGCCTCGTACTCGGCGTAGCGTTCCTCGAAGGGGGTGCCATAGAGGTCGTGCAGGTCCGGGGTTTCCTCCGGTGAGAACACGGTCCAGTCGCCTTCCTCGGCAACCCCCATCATGAACATGTCCGGGATCCAGTTGGCGGTGTTCATGTCGTGGGTGCGGCGGCGGTCGTCGCCGGTGTTCTTGCGCAGGTCGAGAAATTCCTCGATATCGAGATGCCAGGTCTCGAGGTAGGCGCACATGGCGCCCTTGCGCTTGCCGCCCTGGTTGACCGCCACGGCGGTATCGTTGGCGACCTTCAGGAATGGCACCACGCCCTGTGATTTGCCGTTGGTGCCCTTGATATGCGAGCCCATGGCCCGTACCCGGGTCCAGTCGTTGCCCAGCCCACCGGCGAATTTCGACAGCAGGGCGTCATCGCGAATGGCGCTGAAGATGCCGTGCAGGTCGTCCGGTACCGTGGTCAGGTAGCAGCTCGACAACTGCGGCCGGCAGGTGCCGGAATTGAACAGCGTCGGCGTGGAACTCATGAAATCGAACGACGACAGCAGTTCGTAGAACTCGATGGCGCGGCCCTCGCGGTCCATTTCGTTGATGGCCAGGCCCATGGCAACACGCATGAAAAAGGCCTGCGGCAGTTCGAAACGTTTGCCGTCGGAATGGATGAAATAACGGTCATACAGGGTCTGCAGGCCGAGGTAGGTGAACATGCGATCACGATCCGGTCGCAGCGCCTGGCCGAGCTTGTCGAGGTCGTACTTGCTGAGCTCGTGGTCGAGCAGTCCAACGTCGCAGCCCTTGTGGATGAAGCGGGTGAAATAGGCGGGGTAGAGATCTGCCATCTCGCTGAAGGTGGCGCTGCTGGGGCGATCCTCGATGAAACTCAGAGCCTCCTCGCGCAGGCTGTCCAGCAACAGGCCGGCGGCGACGTAGCTGTAATCCGGCTCCTTCTCGATCAGGGTACGGGCGCTCATGACCAGCGCCGGGTTGACGTCGCCGATCTTGATGCCGTCGAACAGGTTCGGCAGCGTGTTTTTCAGGATCAACTGTGGATCGGCGTGTTCCAGGCCCTGGCAGGCCTCGTCGATGACCTTGCGGATGCGCTGGATATCGAGCGGGCCCTTGCGGCCGTCGGCGAGCGTGACGCTGACCGGGGTATGGCCGGTGACCTCGGGGCCGCTGTGTCTGGACTTGCTGCTGCGCAGCCGTGAACGTTCCTCGCGGTAAATCACGTAGGCGCGGGCGATCTTCTGTTCGCCGGCGCGCATCAGGGCCAGCTCGACTTGGTCCTGGATGTCCTCGATGTGCACGGTACCGCCGGCGGGCATGCGCCGCGTCAGGGCGTTGACCACCTGCTTGCTGAGGCTGGCGACGCGTTCATGGATGCGGGTCGAGGCGGCGGCAGTGCCACCTTCCACTTCCAGGAAGGCCTTGGTCATGGCCACGCTGATCTTGGCGGGATCAAACGCGGTGACCTTCGAATTGCGCCGGATGACCCGGTACTCCCCCGGGCCGGCAGTGATATCGTTGTCTTTATGTTCGGGTTTGCCTGCGGGAATCCTCTGCGCATTCTCCCCTGCGATCTGTTTTGCAGTTACGCTCTCTGCCTCCATTAACCCCTCCACAACTTTATAAAACGGTTTTTGTCTTTTTTTGCCCCTGCCACGGCGGTCTAGTCACCGTTTCCGGTAGACAGGGACGGTCAGCTATTCTGACGTGAGGCAATGTATAGCACCACAAGAAAATGTGGTCAAGTGAGCGTGTGGCCACTATATCATGTGGATTTGCCTGTGAAGAACATTGGTATGACTTGTGGATAAGTTGCGGATAAAAAATACCCACCCAAATTCAAAAAATGATCTTAAGAAGATTCAGTAACTTAATGAAAGCACTGGGAGATTGCCCGGTCCTGTGGCATATCTGATGCATAGGGGCGCGCTGGCCGGAAAAAATATTTCCGGAACTGCGTCACAAAATAACTGCAATGGGCTGTGGATATGCGGCCTGGTCGGCCTGCACGGTGGTCCTCGGGGTGAATCGCCGGCCTAGGCCAGGGTCATCTCGGATTTTTCGGGGGTGCTGACATCGACGCTGATCATCACCAGCGTGGTCTTGCCACTGATCTCCTCCAGGAGGCGTACCGTCTCGCGCATCATCATGACATCGCCGTTTTGGGTCAGTTTGCGCAGTTCCCAGCGGTGCAGTCGCCTGGGGTCGGCGATGGTCTCGCCGATGTACTGGCGGGCCAGGTTACGGTCCTCGCGGTGGTAGAGGTCGATGACCGGCTTGCCGACCAGATCGGCGCGGTCGTAGCCCAGCAGGTAGGCGCCGAAACGGTTGACCGAGATAACATGTCCCCGGGTATCCAGTTTCATATAAACCGCCGGGGTGTTGTTGTAGAGTTCCTCGAACTTGCGCTCGCTGATGTGCAGGGCCTTTTCGGTCTCGATGCGGGTATCCATTTCGGTCTCAAGGTTGGCCTTGGCGATCTCGTAGGCGACTTCCTTGTTGATGACCTCGCGTTCCAGGTCTTTCTTGTTATCACTGAGGGCGTCGTTGAGGCTCTTCAGGGACAACTGCATTTCGATGCGCGCGATCATGACCGGCAGGGTGCCCGGTTTGATGATGTAGTCGTTGGCGCCGGATTCGAAACAGACGACGATATCGGTAACGTCCTCGCTCACGGTCAGCATGATCACCGGCAGTTGCAGCGGGCTGAATTTCTCGCGGATGGTCTTCAGGACCTTGATCCCTGACACCTCCGGCATCAACAGGTCGAGGAAGACCAGGTCAAATTTCTGTCGGTCCAGCAGCTTGATGGCCTCAGTGCCGTCCTGCACGCAGGTCACCTGGTAGTTTCGCGACTTGAGAAATGTGGCGATGGTGCGGCACACCGTGGTGTCGTCGTCGACCACCAGGATCGACGCCGGGCGCAGTGTCTGGTCTTCAGTGAGGTGCGTCACCGCGTGGGCCATGGCGGCAATCCCTCAGATCTTGCCATGGCTGCCGTCACACATGGGCTTGTTGCCGGTGTGCTTGCAGCCGCAGAACCAGACGGTCTTGTCCTCGTCCGCCGTGTATTCCACAGGAGCGAATTCCGAGCCGCTGTGTGAGCCGTCGCAGAAGGGCTGCGACTTGCTCTTGCCGCAAGCGCACCACCAGTAGGTTTTACCGGCTTCGACCTCAACGGCGTACGGTTCCTTGCGTGCAATAACGGGTGTCGACATGTTGGTTTCGATGATACGGGGTAAATTTAATGTAGATTGTCAATATACAACTAAAACATCCGTTATTTCAATTAATTATTGGAATTATTTAACTGGTTTATGCAATCCTGTGAAATACTCCGCAAAGGTGTCCGATTTATAGACATAGTCCAGCACGGGGACCTGTCAGGGGGCGTTAGGCTGGTCCTCAGGAAGAGCGGCGGGCGTGCCAGCGGTAGCCGATGAAGATGACGGCCGTGCCGGTCAGGGCCACGCCCTGCAGGATGGTGATGAGCCACAGGCTGCTGAGCCCCATTACGGCGAAGGTGGCGGTCATGATCAGGAATCCGAGCATGACGCAATTCTGGATCAGGTTGCTGGCGGCGATGACCCGGCCCAGTTCGCCGCTCTCCGCGTAATGCTGGATCAGGGTGTTCAGCGGGATGATCAAACAGCCTCCCATCATGCCCCAGACGACGAAATTGACCGAATTGCTGACCACATCCGGCAGGCCCGGCAGCACCAGCAGGCAGATGGAGATGCCGCAGGCCCCGGCCGGGATCAGGCGCATGTCGACGCCCTGGCGCGACAGCCAGCCGGCGATGATCGATCCGGCGACGATGCCAAAACCGGCGCAGGCCAGCATGCCCTGGATGACCACGGTATTGGTGACGCCCAGGGTTTCCTTGGCATAGGCCGGGAAGGCCGCCAGCATGACCTGGGAGATGGCCCAGAACACGGCCAGCCCGGCAATCGAGTTGAGGATAATCTTTTGTTCGCGCACCGCGGCCAGGTTGAACCGCAGGTATTGACCGCCCACGTACTGGCGCCAGTCAAAGCGCATGGCCGCATCGATGTCCTGCATGCGCGGCAGGGCGAAAGCAATGGCGAATTCCAGCAGGCTGATCACGACCAGGCACCAGCCGATCGGGGCAATGGCGCTCAATAGTTCTGAACGGCCGGAGTAATTCACACCGACCAGCAGATGTTCGAACAGGATGGAGAACAGGAAGATACCGGCCAGGATGGAAATGGTGGTGGTGGCCTGCACCAGGCCGTTGGCGCGCGCCAGGTTCTCATCGCCCACCAGCTCGCGGATGAAACCGTACTTGGCCGGGGAAAACACGGCGCTCTGCACGGCCAGCAACAGGGTCATGGCGAACGCCGGCCAGAACCAGCCGAGATAGTAGAACAGGGTGATCAGCAGGGTCAGGACCACGGCGGCCAGCGCGG
>JBFGPT010000070.1:0-6853 GCA_041564575.1 Gammaproteobacteria bacterium
GTATCATCCTCAACATCGGCGGCATCGCGAATGTCACCCTGCTGAGCGGCAATCCCGAGGACCCCGTCAGCGGTTTTGATACCGGCCCGGGCAATTGCCTCATGGATGACTGGACGCAACGTCACACGAGCAAACCGTTTGATCGGAACGGTGAATGGGCAAAAACCGGGCAGGTTTGTGAAGCGCTACTGGCGATATTGTTGGATGACCCGTATTTCAGTCGCCCTTCGCCAAAGAGCACGGGCCGGGACGACTTCAACCTGTCCTGGCTCGAACAAAAATTGTCTACCCTGGAAAGGCCGCTCGCCCCGGAGGACGTTCAGGCGACCCTGCTGCGATTGACGGCAACAACAATAGCTTCCGCTGTTAAAGGGCTCCATTTAACTTCGGGAGAATTACTCCTGTGTGGCGGGGGATCAAAAAATATTTGCCTCGTTGAACAACTGGACAAAAGTCTTGAAGAATTCAAACTGTTGGATACCGCAGAATACGGAATAAACGCTGATGCAATAGAAGCCTGTTGTTTCGCGATGTTCGCCTGTTACAGGCTCAACAAGCGCTCAATCAACTTCGAAGATCTGACAGGTGCTCTGAATATTCAGTATCCAGGAGCAATCTATGAGGTGCCCTGAAGTTGCTGAAATACCCGGGCTAGACTGAAAAGGAAGATCCGCAGCCGCAAGTCGTGGAGGCATTCGGATTGCGAATCACGAACTGGGCGCCTTCGATTCCCTCCGAGTAATCAATTTCTGCACCCATGAGGTACTGAATGCTCATTGGGTCGATCAGAAGCTTGACGCCCGCCTTTTCAACGACCGTATCGCCTTCCTCGATGTTTTCGTCGAAGGTAAAACCGTATTGAAAACCGGAGCAACCGCCACCGGATATGAATACGCGCAACTTGAGCGCATCGTTATTCTCTTCGGCGATCAATTCCCTGACCTTGCCAGCGGCTGCCTCGGAAAAAACCAGGGGTGATTCAGTACTAGTCGTCATTTCAGTCATAATATTCCTATATTTTCCAATCTAGTCGGTGACCTCGAGGGCCTCGCTGCCATTGGTAATGGCCAGCGGAATATCTTCAGTTTCCTGGGAATGGACCAGCTTGCCGTTTACCTCGGCGCCGATAGCCATCTCTATCAGATTATAGTAGACATTACCTGTGACACGGGCCCGGGACATCAGTTCGACGTGCTCGCTGACATAAACATCACCAATCACCACGCCGTTGAGCTTGACGTAGGGCACCTTCACCTCACCCTCGATGGTGCCGTTCTCATTGAGTATCAACAGGGAATTTTCGTCTTCAGCGATGACATTACCCTTGATTGTCCCTTCGATATACATCCCGTCACTGAACTTAACATCGCCCTGTATCACCGTCTGCCGGCTGATCAGGGTTTTAACGCTTGAATTCTTGGGTTGCTTCTTCTTGCCCCAAATCATGGTCGAACGTCTCCTAACTGGTTAAATTGGGCCAGTCAAACGACTTTTCAACAGTCGCACGACCGGTTTTACCCTTCGGTGATAATTGTACCGTGACACGCTCAGGAATAAAGCCCGGCGGCAACTTGATATCACCCTCAAAGCGCTTGAAATTCCTGAACTTGTAATTCCAGCCATCATGTCTCTGGCTGGCCAGTGTGTTCAAATCCAGGGATTTTCTACTGCCGTTCATGGCTCCTTCCAGGGTCATCCTGATTGAACCCTCAACTTCCCGGTCATTCTTGTCAACATTGGTCAACACCAGCCGGTAACGGTAGGTCTGATCTATCGCCAGCGCCTCGATATACAAACCCTGCACATTCAGTCCACTGGAAGCCTGGGTCGCCGACAGAATATCCTTGTAAAATTCCAGTTCCGCTTTCAGCCGGTAAAATTGATCCTGCAGGCTGACCAGTTGTTCACGCAGGTGAACGCTGGCCTGCCGATCAATCCCGGCGTTGCGTTCCAGCACCAGTACCCGGTCCCTGAGTCGGCTGTTTTCCTCGTCCAGTTGCCGGTTTCTCTGCCACATGCGGCCGGCCTGCTCGTTGCCGCTCAATCGCGCTTCGATATAATCCCAATGACTTTCATCCAGCAGCAACCAGATGGTTGTCGAAATTACGATGCTGATTACCACCACCGTGAGCAACAACTGAAACGGCCGGTGTTGCTTGACCACCAGATTTTTCATATTACACCCAGCAACTTTTATTCCACTATCAGGATAATTTCAGAGATTGTCCGATACGTCGATATTTCAAGAACTTAATGGCATGCTCCAGAAAACCGTGCGACTACATCTTGACCCCGGGATGCCCGGGATGTCGGATACCGGATACGGAATTATGGCACCAATGCGGGAAACGTGAGGCCCTCCACCTCGTCCAGCCCGTACATAATATTCATATTCTGGACTGCCTGGCCCGCGGCGCCTTTCACCAGATTATCTATGACTGACAGTATCACCAGTCTACGCCCATTGCCGGGCTCATGCACGGCGATCCGGCAATGGTTACTGCCGCGCACAGAGATGGTGCCAGGATGGGATCCCGGTGGCAGGACATCGACGAAATGTTCCTCGCGGTAATAATTTTCATACAGCGTTTGTACGGACGCGTCGGTATCAAGTTTCGTGGCATAGAGGGTGGCGTGGATACCCCGGCTCATAGGCACCAGATGAGGAACGAACACCAGATCAATCCTGCCCCCTGCAAATCGTTCCAGGGTCTGGACGATTTCGGGGTGGTGGCGATGCCCTGGCACGCCATAGGCCGTAAAAGACTCGCCTGCCTCTGAAAACTGGGTCACCATGCTAGTCTTGCGGCCGGCGCCGCTGACTCCGGATTTGGCATCGGCGATCAGATCATCACCGTCGATGATGCCGGACTGCAAGGCAGGCAGCAGCCCCAGAGTGATCGCCGTTGGGTAACAGCCCGGATTGGCAATCAGGCGGGCTGCTTTAATAGCCTCACGATTCAGTTCCGGCAGACCATAAACCGCCGTGTCGAGGAGTTCGGGACAGGCATGTGTTTCACCGTACCAGCGTGCCCAGCTATCAGCATCGGAGAGTCTGAAATCGGCTGACAGATCAATTATCCTGGTCCCGGCATCCAGCAACTTCGGCACCCGGCGCATCGCCTTGCCATTGGGCGTAGCAAAAAATACCAGGTCGCAACCGCTGGCCGCGGGGTCATCATGTGCGCTCAGTACCAGGTCTGTATGGCTGCGCAGTGACGGGAAAACTTCCGCGAGCGACCTGCCAGCCTCGGCATCAGACGTGGCCAGGCAGACCTCCACCCCTGGATGAGCTGAAAGTATCCGCAATAATTCCAGACCGGTATAGCCGGTGGCCCCGATAACGCCTGTCTTGATCATGAAAATCGAATAAATGCTGCTGCTTACGTGCGAGGGGATTATACGATGGCAGTCAAAATAAAAAAGCGGCCGAAGCCGCTTAAAGGAATCTGGTTGTTATTATTATTGGTATTGAATTTACTTCATAAGTAGTAAATTCATTCACGAGATTAATTCAGGCAGGGCGAAAAAGTCAAGAAATATTCCTAAATATCAATAGATTAGACTGATTCCAGAAACCCCGGAGCGAACCATGTCGCTTCATTTCACTCCGAGATAATGTAAGCTGTTGTAATCACGTGAATAAAGTTCTGTTTGATCATTACATGTCAGGCATGACGCCCAGGTTTCCTGGATGTCACCGCTATCAACAGACAAAACTGCGGAGTTTTAAAAGATGGATACCGTACAGATTATCGCATTGACCATGGGTGCCGCCTGGGCTAGTGGCATCAATCTATATGCCGCCATTTTCATGCTGGGTTATCTCGGCAACACCGGTCATGTCCAGCTACCCCCGGAATTAATGGCCGTGACTGATCCACTGGTCATGTTTGCCGCCGGACTGATGTACTGCATCGAGTTTTTTGCCGACAAGACACCCGGCGTGGACACCGCCTGGGATTCCGTGCACACCTTTATCCGCATACCGGCCGGCGCCATCCTGGCCATGGGTGCGGTCGGTGATACCACGCCAGCGGTAGAACTGGCGGCATTCCTGCTCGGCGGCGGTATGGCCGCCACCAGTCATTTCACCAAGGCCGGCAGCCGGGTAATGATCAATACCTCGCCGGAACCGGTGAGCAACTGGACGGCATCGATTACTGAAGATATCGCCGTTATCGCCGGCCTGTGGACAGCGCTGAATTACCCCGTACTGTTTCTGATACTGATGGCGCTTTTCATCGTTTTCGTGATCTGGTTTCTGCCGAAATTGTGGCGCGCCATCAAGCGGACGATTGCCTACCTCAAAAACGTCTTTGACCCCGGCAGAACCAGGCTGACCGCCGATAGTCCGGAACCGAATGCGGGCAAGCATCTGACCTGAAGCTGTCTTGAAAAAGCCTGTCCGGATTTTTTGCGGGATTTTGCTCCTGCTGGCCATAGTCGTTACCGGCCATTACCTGCTGAAGCCCGGCGCACCCACGTTCCGGCCGGACATCACCTTGCAAACGATATCGGGCAACAGTATCAACCTGTCCGAGACCGGCGATGAGGTTTTACTGGTCAACTTCTGGGCCACCACCTGCGTTGTCTGCCTGCGGGAAATACCGCAATGGATTACGCTGTACCGGGAAATGCGTGATTATGGTCTCAGGCTGATTGCCGTATCCATGCCCTATGACCCGCCCAATCTCGTCCTCGCCACGGTTGAGCAGTTTGAAATTACCTATCCCTCGGCACTTGACCTCGATGGATCAGTCGCGCAGGCTTTTGGCGGCGTCAGGGCAACCCCTACCAGCTTCCTGATCGCGCCCGGCGGCCGCATCGTCGCCAGGGAGAGCGGCCGGACCGATTTTACAGCGCTCAGAGAGGAAATCCTGAAATTACTCGCTGCGAGGTGATCGTCCCGGCCTTGCCGGATACAATATTATCCGGATATCAAAAAACGTCTGGTAAACACTCAAGCCGCCATGCTCTGGATCAAGGCCCTGCATATCATTTTCATGACGACCTGGTTCGCCGGGCTGTTTTATTTGCCCAGACTGTTTGTCTATCATGCGATGGCGGAAGATCAGGCCAGTATCGAGCGCTTCAAGATCATGGAACGCAAGCTGTTCTACGGCATTATGACACCCGGCGCGGTGTTAACCTTTATCTTCGGATTCTGGACGCTGTCGGCCGCTGGCTGGAGTCTGTACAGTGAACAGCTATGGCTGCCGCTGAAACTGATCTGTGTAGCCTTGCTGGTGATTTATCACGTTTATTGCGGCAAGCTGTTAGTGGAGTTCAAACATGACCGGAACCGGCACGGACATGTCTGGTATCGATGGTTTAATGAAATCCCGGTACTTTTCCTCGTTGCAATCGTGATACTGGCAGTGGTGAGACCGATCTGATTGGCACATGCCGGTATCATTATATCTCTATCATTTCGAAATCTTCCTTCCTGGCCCCGCATTCCGGGCACACCCAGTTGGGCGGCACATCCTCCCATTTTGTCCCCGGGGCTATGCCGTCTTCCGGCCAGCCATTCGCTTCGTCATAGACAAAACCACAAATCACGCACATATACTGCTTCATTCAACACCCCTGAGTTGATGCCTGGTAAATCGATGTAGAATACTTTGAATATGCCAAAGATCAAAGATGAACGACCGGTGGTGCTTGTCTTTGCCGGGCATGACCCGAGCGGTGCCGCGGGACTGCACGCTGACGTCGAGACCATCGCCGCGCAAGGATGTCATGCGGCGTCAGTCATCACCATGCTGACCAGGCAAACCATCGACAAGATGTACGGTTTCAGCTCGCCATGCATAGAGGATTTCAGACAACAGGCGAACACTTTGTTATCCGGCATGGATATCAAGGCAATCAAGATCGGTGCGCTCGGAAGCCAGGCGATACTCGCATCCCTTGTTGGTCTGCTACGACAATACAAAACGATACCGATCGTGCTGGATCCTGTACTGGTGACCACTTCAGGGCAGGCTTTTATGGATTCCGGGACACGGCAATTGCTGGTACAGGAGTTACTGCCGCTGGTAGACGTAATCACGCCCAACACGCGGGAAGCCGCCTTGTTGGTTGATGGCACGTATACGCACAACAGTGCCGCAGAGCGACTGCTCGATACCGGCTGCAGGCATGTGCTGTTGACCGGCACGCATGATAATACCGAGAACGTCATCAACAGACTTTATACAAAGCCTATGGAGCCACAGGTGTTCGAGTACCGCCGTCTGCCCGGGGAGTACCGCGGCAGCGGTTGTATCCTGTCTTCCAGCCTGGCGGCCGGGCTGGCCCGGGGGAATGATATCGTTATCGCGACCAGGCTGGCGCTGGATCATACCTGGGCCTGTCTTGAACGGTCCTGCACGGGTCGTCAGGAAACAATCATTCCGGTGCGTATCAACAGGTGTGAGACTTGATCCAATGCCTTCCCTGACCATGCCCGCCGGCGGGCTTTATGCGATTACCGCCACGGATAATTTGACTGAGCCGGAAGTGCTCGCCATCACGAAAATCCTTCTCGGCGCCGGTATTTCCCTGCTCCAGTACCGCAACAAGCATCAGGATGAAAAATCGGTAACCCGCCTGGGTAAGGCACTCGTCGAACTGTGTAACAAGTTTAAAGTCCCGGTGATCGTCAATGACGACCCGGCACTTGCCGCCAGAACCGGCGCAGCCGGCGTACACCTGGGCAATCAAGACGCGGACATCTCATGGACACGGTGCCGCTATCCGGATTTGATCATAGGCGCTTCCTGCTATAACGATCCGGGACTGGCGCTATGCGCCCAATCACAGGGCGCGGATTATGTCGCCTTTGGTTCATTTTATACCTCGCCGA
>JBFGPT010000071.1:0-6788 GCA_041564575.1 Gammaproteobacteria bacterium
ACATGCGTGTACTGCAGTACACATAGAAATTTACAGAGTCACACAGCATGAAATTGAACACGCCGAGCTGGTCAAGCTCACGTGCCAGTTTATGTATGTAGCGAAACATTTCCTGCTCCCTGGCCGGCTTTTCTCTGAAACGCCTGCGAATGCGGTCCATCATCCAGCAGAACGCATGTTCACTGTCCGTCGTGCCGATGCGCCGGTAATAGTCCAGCTTGCTTTGCTTGATGCCCTTCAACTGCCCGTTATGGGCGAACAACCAGTGCTGGCCCCACAGCTCCCGGGTAAACGGGTGGGTGTTCGAGAGACAGACCCTGCCGCGGTTGGCCTTACGAATATGGGCGATGGCATTCAGGCTTTTTATGGCATAATTACGGATCAGTTTTGCGACCTCGGACCAGGCGCTGGGATTCGGGTCATGGAAAGTCCGGCAGGCCCTGCCTTCGTATAAACCGATCCCCCCGCCATCCTGATGCGGACCGGTTTCCCCGCCCCGTTGCATGAGTCCGGTGAAACTGAAACAGATATCTGTCGGGACATTGGCGCTCATACCAAGAAGTTCACACATGTCTGTTCGATGTCCTGATCATATGACTAGAAGCATTTAGAAGAGAATTGACAACATCATAATGAAAACGGCAGCCGGGAATCAACCAGACCAGTCAGAACCCGTAATTGGTAACACCTGCTTGATGACCGTGCTTTTATCCTCGGTACTGGTCCTGTCTGCTTGCGGTGACGAGGGCATGGACCCGCCGGCGGCAACCGGCGGGCAGCCAGCACCGGTCGCGGAACGGAACGATCCCGTTAACGGGCAGCCGGGTACATCGGCGACACCGTCAAATGCCTACACCATTGGCAACAAACGCTATTTTTTCGATGTTACGGATCATACCGTCGAGGAATTGCAGGCCCTGCTGGAACGCATCGAGGAAATCACCGAGGCCTCCCCGGAAACCTTCGATGAACTCGAGGTGGTCATGGTCCTGCACGGTCCGGATATCGGCCTGTTTACCCAGGCCAATTACAAACAGAACCGCAAGTTGGTCGATCTTGCGGCAAAGCTTGATGCCTTCAATATCGTTGATATGAAAGCCTGCGAAACAGCCATGAACTCACTCGGCTATAAGCAAAGTGATATCCCACCCTTTATCGAAACTGTTCCCTATGCGCCCGCCGAG
The DNA here is from genome assembly GCA_041564575.1 of Gammaproteobacteria bacterium. Lineage (GTDB taxonomy): Bacteria > Pseudomonadota > Gammaproteobacteria > Eutrophobiales > Eutrophobiaceae > UBA4486. Next base: position 1,185 of record JBFGPT010000071.1, read on the forward strand.
ATAGAGCGGTTGCAGGAGCAGGGCTATATCAATCTATAACAACGGGAAATAATAATGAGCACACAGGAAAAATCACTGCACATGACCGTCCTCATGACACCGGAAATGGCCAATTTCTCCGGTAATGTTCATGGTGGGAGCATACTGAAACTGCTGGACCAGGTGGCTTATGCCTGCGCTGCCAGGTATTGTAAAAATTACGTCGTCACCCTGTCACTGGATCAGGTGACCTTCAAAGAACCCATTCGCGTCGGGGAACTGGTCACCTTTCATGCCAACGTGAATTATGTGGGTAATAGCTCCATGGAAGTGGGTGTCAAGGTCATTGCCGAGGACCTGCACTCCGAGACCAAGCGGCATACCAATTCCTGTTATTTCACCATGGTCGCGATGGGCGATGACAAGAAACCCGTCAAGGCACCGGCGCTTGAGCTTGAAACAGAGTTCGAGAAAAAACTGTATGATGCGGCGGCGATGCGCAAGGAGATGCGCCGGGAAATCACGCAACGCAATCTCAAGATCACATCCGCCATCCCGGACTACGATTCCACCCTGAAAGAATAGTCGTTCAGAAATGCCGATAGCCGGATCCCGCAGGCGTACACACCCGGCCCTTGCCATCAACACACCTGAGTCCCGCGCCGTCGGTGATCTCGCCAATACACCGGACCGGGCACACGCCCGCCAGTTGCCGCACCATTTCGCCCTGCCGTGATGGCGCAATAGTGAAGCAGAGTTCGTATTCATCGCCCGAGACCAGGGCATGTTGCAGCAAACTGTCCCGGGAAACCTCCTCACCGGTGGCAAACAGCGGCAGGGTGTCGATTCGGACCACGGCCCCGGCCTGACTGGCGGCCAGTATGTGTCCAAGGTCAGCGAGCAGTCCATCGGAGATATCAATGGCGCTGCTCGCCAGGTCACGCAGGACGAGCCCGGCGGCCAGGCGTGGTTCCGGACGGTTGAAGCGCTGCATCAGGGCTGCTGTCAGGTTTGCGGAATACCCAGATCGGCCGGCAATCGCCTCGAGCGCCAGCCCGGGACCGCCCAGCGTGCCGGTCACATAGAGCAGGTCCCCGGGCCGGGCGCCGCAGCGTTGCAGGGCTGATCCCCGCGGCACCACGCCAAGTACCTGGACCGTAATGCTGAGGGGGCCGCGGGTAATATCACCACCGACCAGCGCGATCTGCTGCTGCGTTGCAAGTTGCATTAACCCCTCGCTGAATTCCGACAGCCAGTGTTCGTCAGCCTGTGGCAGGGTCAGTGCCAGGGTCAGCCACCGCGCTTCCGCACCCATCGCCGCCAAATCACTGAGGTTGACCGCGAGGCTCCGGTAACCGATATCACCGGGGTTCATCGTCGTGGGAAAATGCGTGCCGGACACCAGGGTATCGGTTGATACGACGAGGTCCTGCCCTTCCGGCACCCGCAGGATGGCGGCATCGTCTCCGCTACCGCGTATGACATCGGGCCGGTTCGCCACATCCTGTTTGAAGTAACGTTCTATGATTTCAAATTCGGTCAGACTCATTAACCGTTGACGGCATTTCCAGTCTCGTCGCGCCGGACTGTCCTGGCTACCTTGTCGACGATGCTGTTGATGTACTTGTGGGATTCCTCGGCACCGAACATCTTGGCCAGTTCGACGGACTCGTTGATAATGACACGCGCCGGAATTTCCGGATGATGTTGTAATTCGTAGAGCGACAACCAGAGGATACAGCGTTCAACCGGGTCGAGTTTTTCGACCGGCCGGTCCAGGGTGGAGCGCATCAGTTCTTCAAGGGCATTACGGTGCTCCCCGACCCCCTTGACCAGGTCCCTGAAATATTCCGTGTCCGCCTTCTCCAGCCGTTTTTCCTCATCCTGGAACTCGGCAAGGATCTCCGGCAGTGGATTGGCCGTGATATGCCACTGGTACAGCGCCTGCACCGCCGAGCGCCTGGCCTTGATCCGGGCGCGCCCCGAAAAGCCCCGCTGCTCACTCATGGCTTATCTTTCTCAGGATCGAGACGGATTCAAGTGCGGTCAGCGCCGCCTCGACGCCCTTGTTGCTTTCCTCATCGCCGGAACGCAGGACGGCCTGCTCGTAATCATCGACCGTCAGGACACCGAAAACGACGGGGACTTCGAATTGCAGGGCGGTATCGGCCAGGCCCCTGGCGCATTCCGCGGAAATATATTCGAAATGCGGCGTATCGCCGCGTATTACGGCACCCAGTGCAATGACGGCATCATAGGATTGCTTGCCGGCAAGCGCCCGGGCCATCAGTGGTAACTCGAAGGCACCGGGTGCCCGGACGATCAGGATTGATCCCGGGTCGACTCCGCGTGACACCAGGCAATCCAGGCAGCCGTCCAGCAGGCGGTTGACGATGCTGTCGTTATAACGGCTCGCAACGATAGCCACCTTGATTCCATTGCCGTCAATCTCGCCGTTTAATGTCCTGATGTTCTGCATGAATATTTTCCGCTAGTTCACATACTCGATGATCTCGAGACCGAAGCCCGAGAGTGCATGAATTTTCCTCGGGGCACTCAGCACCCGCATTTTCCTGACACCGAGATCCGACAGGATCTGCGAACCCAGGCCGATGGTACGTATGTCCCAGTTATGCTTTCTGGCCGGCGCCTGTGCGCCTCCGTTGGCATGTTTCTGATCGTTCAGTTCCTGGATCAGTTCCATTGGATCATGCTGGTTGCAGAGAATGACCAGCACGCCCTTATCCTCGCGGCCGATCCTCTGCAACACATCTTTCAACGGCCAGCTGCCGTCCTCGACCAGGCTGCCGGTCAGGTCATGCAGGGGATTTTCGACATGGACCCTGACCAGCACCGGTTCGTCCGCATCGATATGCCCCTTGATCAGCGCCAGGTGCAGGTCATTGCCGACGCTGTCCTGGTAAGCGATCACCCTGAATTCACCGTACTCCGTTTTCAGCGGCGCCTCAGCCTTGCGCTCTATTGTCTTTTCGTTTTCCGTCCGGTACTTGATGAGATCGGCGATGGTGCCGATCCTGAGTCCATGTTGTTTCGCAAATACCTCGAGATCCGGACGCCGCGCCATACTGCCGTCATCATTCAGGATCTCGACGATCACACCCGTTCCGTTCAGGCCGGCAAGCCTGGACATATCGCAGGCCGCCTCGGTATGGCCGGCGCGGGACAACACCCCGCCCGGTTGTGCCATCAAGGGAAACACGTGCCCGGGTTGCACCAGGTCCGAGGGTTTGGCATTGTCGGCGACCGCCTTTTGTATGGTCAGGGCCCGATCGGCGGCGGAGATACCGGTGGTGACGCCCTCGGCCGCCTCTATCGAAACCGTAAAATTGGTGATATGGCTCGAGTCGCTGTTTCTGGCCATTAACGGCAGATTCAGCTTGCGGCAATGTTCACGCGTCAGGGTAAGACAGATCAGGCCGCGGCCATAGCGCGCCATGAAATTGATATCCGCGGCCGTGACACGGGACGCCGCCATAACCAGGTCGCCCTCGTTTTCGCGATCCTCGTCATCCATCACGATCACCATCCTGCCCTGGCGGATATCTTCGATCAATTCTTCAGTGGTATTGAGTTCCATGGGACCTGAACTGTTTCTAGTCTTTGTTTCCCGGCAACATGTTTTCAATATACCGGGCCAGTAAATCCACCTCGATATTGACGGCCGTACCGTTCTCGTAGGTGGACATAATGGTCTGCTCGAGTGTATGCGGAATCACGTTGACGCTGAAGCGGTTTCGTTCAACCGCATTGACCGTCAGGCTGGTACCGTCGATACACACCGAACCCTTCATCACAATATACCGCATGAGCCTGTCAGGACATTCAATCAGCATGCGTTTCGAGCGACCGTCTTCGGCGATGTCAACCACCGTACCCGTGTCATCCACGTGGCCGGTGACAATATGCCCGTCGAGACGATCGGACAACGATAATGCCGGTTCTAGATTTACCGTGTCACCGCTGCCGTAGCCGCCAAAGGCGGTGCATGCGAGCGTTTCCCCGGAAACATCCACCTCGATGGTGTCACCCTGCCGGGATACAACCGTCAGGCAAACGCCGTTGACCGCGATACTGCCACCGATACCCGGTATCGTGTCGGCATTCATGCCACACTGGATACACAATCGTTGATCCGTTCCGGTTTGCTCGATACCGGTGATCTTTCCGACCGCGACGATAATTCCGGTAAACATCAGGAAGCCTTGTCTGTAACCCTGGTATTCAACTGCGCCGTTATTCTAACATCCGGGCCAATTGTCCTGATATCGCTGATATCCAGTTGTATACACTCCTCCAGGTGTTCAAATACCGGTAATTCAAACACACCCCTGGCGCTGTTACCCAGCAGCCTGGGCGCAAGATAGATCACGAGTTCATCTACCAGGCCCTGGCGTATCATGCTGCCTGACAAACAGGGTCCCGCTTCCAGAAGCACATCGTTGATCTCAAATTCACCCGCCAGGGTCGCAAGTGCCTTGCGCAAATCAACCTGTCCGTCAGTGCCGGTGGCGGTGACGACCGTCACACCGGCCTGTTCCAAACGCCTGTTTTTTTCGGAAAATTCACCGGCCGTGAAGACGAGACTGGGTCCGTCCGCGGAATGTATCGCGGCACCTGGACTGATCTGCAGGTTAGAATCCATGACAACGCGCAGCGGCTGGTAACCATCCGAATCCACGGCGCGAACGGTCATGGCCGGATCATCCGCACGAACGGTACCGATCCCTGTGACGATGGCCGAACTTCGCGCACGCAGACCGTGCACATCCCGCCTGGCAGCCTCGGAACTGATCCAGCGGCTGGCGCCGTTGGCCAGGGCAGTGCGACCGTCCAGGCTCATGGCCATCTTGCAACGCACGTAGGGCAGGCCGTGACGCGCGCGTTTCAAAAAGCCCGGGTTCAGCCTTTCAGCCTGTGCCTGCAGCAAGCCACTGCGTGTCTGGATGTCCGCCACCTCAAGTCTTGCAAGACCACGGCCGTCCACCCTGGGGTTCGGGTCTGTCATTGCCACCGTGACACTATTGATACCGGTCTTGATCAATGCATCGACACAGGGGGGGGTCTTGCCGGTGTGGGCACAGGGTTCCAGGGTGATGTAACAGGCGCTGTCGCGTAAATCCTCGCGCGCCCGGTCGATGGCCATGATCTCGGCATGCGCAGCACCGGCGCGCTCGTGCCAGCCCTCTGCAATGATCCGGTCCCCGCGCATGAACACGCATCCGACCCGTGGATTGGGGTGGACATAACAGGAGGCGCGGCTGGCCAATTGTATGGCCCGGGCCATGGCCATATGGTCGACACTGCTCCAGGACATTAATCCTCTCCGTCGGAGGGCAGCAGGTTCAATTGACTTTCTTTGATCTCGGGGGGTAATTCGTTCTCCAGCCTCTCGATCTCGTCAAGGAAGGCCCTGACGTCTTCAAAGCTGTGATAGACAGAGGCAAATCGTACATAGGCCACCTGGTCAAGGGAGCGCAACTGCTCCATGACCCAGTCGCCTACGGTACGCGAATCGATTTCGCGATCACCCTGGGTACGGAATTTATGCTTGATATGGGCAACGGAGGTTTCGATCTTTTCCATTTCCACCGGTCGTTTTTCCAG
>JBFGPT010000072.1:0-6781 GCA_041564575.1 Gammaproteobacteria bacterium
CCTTCAGTCGCTCGTCGAGGTAGATGGTGCCCTTGTTGTCGTACCACGCGGCAACCGGACATTTCTTCATGTCCTTGCAAACGGTTTCCACGAAAAAATCGTGGTTTCGGTATTCCAGGTTTGGCAGCGTGTTCGGATGATCGTACTGGGAGAGTGAAACCGCCCAGCTCAGCAGAACTTTTAACAGGTGCGTCGTCATAGGCCATCACCGGCCGGCGTTGAGACGGCAATCAGACCGGTTTTTGAAAGGTCAAAGTCGCGTTTGTGCCGCCGAATCCAAAACTGTTGGACATGATGGTTTTGAGGCCGGCATTGTCGATTCGTTCCCGTGCAATGGGCACATCCCTGGCCTGTTCGTCCAGTTCGTCGATATTGGCGGAAGCGGAGATAAAATCGTTCTCCATCATGAGCAGGGAATAGATGGCCTCGTTGGCGCCGGCCGCCCCGAGTCCGTGACCAGTGAGTGACTTGGTGGAACTTACCACCGGGAGTGTGTCACCGAACAGTGTCTTGATGGCTTCCAGTTCGGCAATATCGCCCACCGGGGTACTGGTGGCGTGGGCATTGATGTAATCGATCTTCGTTTTGTCCGGCAATGCCAGTTGCATGCAACGCAGGGCGCCTTCACCCGAGGGCTTGACCATGTCGAAACCGTCCGAGGTCGCGCCGTAGCCGATAATCTCGGCATAGATCTTCGCGCCGCGCTTCAGGGCGTGTTCGCGTTCTTCCAGCACCAGGATGCCGCCGCCGCCGGAAATCACGAAACCGTCGCGCCGGGCATCGAAAGGCCGGGAGGCGATCTCCGGCTGATCATTGTATCTTGATGACAGGGCCCCCATGCCGTCGAACAGCAGGGTATCAGTCCAGTGCACCTCCTCACCGCCACCGGCGAATACAATTTTCTGCTTGCCAAGCTGGATTTGCTCGTAACCGTTGCCGATGCAGTGGGCGCTGGTGGCGCAGGCTGAACTGATGGAGTAATTCACGCCCTTGATCTTGTAGGCCACCGCCAGACAGGCGCTGTTGGTGCTGGACATGATCTTGGGCACCATGGTGGGGCCGACCTTGCGGGCGCCTTTTTCACGCAGGGTGTCCGTGGCTATCAGCATGTTTTCGGTCGAGGAGCCGCCGGAACCGACCACCAGGCCGGTCAGCGGATGTGAGATCAGGTCTTCGGGCAGCCCGGAATCGGCAATCGCCTCCGCCATGGCGATGCAGGCAAATGCCGCGCTGTCACCCATGAACCGTTTCATTTTCCGGTCCACGTGCTGATCGATATCGATGTTCATCGGTCCGTAAACATGCGAGCGGAAACCGAGGCTGGCATATTCATCAGAGTGCTTGATTCCGGACCGGCCAATCTTGAGCGAATCGAGAACTTCCGCCTTGTTGTTACCAATGCTGGAAACGATACCAATGCCGGTGATAACCACGCGATTCATGATGATGTCAGTTCCTAGAAGTCTTCTGTTGAGGTAAACAGCCCGACCCTGAGGTCCCTGGCCGTGTAAATCTCCCGTCCGTCAACCTCCATGGATCCGTCGGCCACGCCCATGACGAGCTTGCGCAACATGACCCGTTTCATATCGATGGTATAGGTAACCTTCTTTTTCTCCGGTGTTACCTGGCCGGTAAACTTGACCTGACCGGATCCCAGTGCGCGGCCACGGCCAGGCGCACCCATCCAGCCCAGGAAGAATCCCACCAGTTGCCACATGGCATCCAGGCCCAGGCAGCCAGGCATGACCGGATCCTCGTTGAAATGGCAATCGAAAAACCAGAGGTCGGGCCTGATATCGAGTTCCGCGATGATCTGTCCCTTGCCGTACTGGCCACCGTCATTGGTGATACGGGTAATGCGATCAAACATCAGCATGGGGGGTTGCGGTAACTGTGCATTACCTTCCCCGAACATACGGCCCAGGCCGCAGTCGAGCAGTTCCTCGATGGTGTAGTGATCTTTTTGTTTGAAATCTGGGATCAGGGCAGCTGGCATGGATAATCTGGGGTTTCGAGTTCTGTATTGATTATTATTCTAAGTGCTGGACAGGGCTGAATTTTCAGTTCCTTTAACCCGGGATAATAGCACATGCGCGGGGCTTTGATGCCCGTATTTTTAGCTTCACAATAAAAATTTGCCGTACCGGAACCCCACTGTCAATAATGCCAATTCAGAGCCGGGCCGGCGCACGCGGCCAGGCTGCACACATGGACGGGTGCCAGCGGTGTTTTTTCATGGCCGTTTCAGGGGCTATCCAGAGGCTTTTTTACAACACGCTGGCCTGACTAGTGGGGCCCGGGATATGGCATGTACGACCTGCTGAATCCCTTGACAGCCGGGGCTTGCGGGTTAGACTCAGCGCATCATTTTTTCAGGTAATCAGCATTATGGCATTTGATACCCAGGCGGCTCCCAGGCGTCATAGCGTTGCGGTAAAAGTCGGCGAAGTCACCATCGGCGGCGGCCACCCGGTGGTGGTGCAATCCATGACCAATACCGATACCTCGGACGTCGAATCGACATCCCGCCAGGTCCAGGAATTGTACAGCGCCGGATCGGAGCTGGTGCGGGTGACGGTGAATACCGAAAAGGCGGCGGCCAAGGTGGCGGCAATACGCGAGCGCCTCGATGGCATGGGGTGTCCCGTGCCGCTGGTCGGTGATTTCCATTATAACGGCCACAAGTTGCTCAGCCGTTATCCGGATTGCGCACAGGCGCTGGCCAAGTACCGCATCAATCCCGGCAATGTCGGGCTAGGCGAAAAACGTGACAGCCAGTTTGCCATCATGATCGAAAAAGCCATCGAGTATGACAAGCCGGTGCGCATCGGAGTGAACTGGGGCAGCCTGGACCAGGACCTCCTGACCCGGATGATGGATGAAAACGCCAAACTTGCAGAACCCAGGGATACGGACGATGTGATGCGCGAGGCCCTGATCGTATCGGCCCTGAAGAGCGCCGAAAAAGCCGAACAAATCGGTTTGCCCCGGGACCATATCGTGCTGTCCTGCAAGGTCAGCGGTGTACAGAAATTGATCGCGGTTTACCGGGACCTGGCCAGCCGCTGTGATTACGCCCTGCATCTCGGACTGACTGAGGCCGGCATGGGCTCCAAGGGTATCGTCGCCTCCAGTGCGGCAATGGGGATCCTGCTGCAGGAAGGTATCGGTGACACGATCCGGGTATCACTGACACCGGAACCCGGCGGTAGCCGTGCCAACGAGGTGATCGTGGCCCAGGAAATGCTGCAGACCATGGGTTTGCGTTCATTTACGCCACTGGTGACGGCCTGCCCGGGCTGTGGCCGCACCACCAGCACGGTATTCCAGGAACTGGCCAATGAAATCCAGGGCTACGTCCGCAGCCAGATGCCGCACTGGCGGGAGCAATACCTGGGCGTGGAAGACATGAATCTGGCCGTGATGGGTTGCGTCGTTAATGGCCCGGGGGAAAGCAAACATGCCAATATCGGCATCAGCCTGCCCGGCACCGGGGAATCCCCCTCGGCGCCGGTATTTATCGATGGCAAGAAGGTCACGGTCCTGACGGGCAAGAATATCGCCGACCAGTTCAAGGCGATTGTGGATGACTATGTCGCGACGAAATATGCCAAGATTGCATCGTAAAAATGTAATACAATAGCCGATTAGACCAGTTCTTAAAAAAATTAAGAAAGAACATCAACCATTTGAATTTTAGGATTTTTGGTGTCGTTCGACGCCACATTCGTAAACACTCGGGAGATATATAATGCCTCAAGCAAGATTACTTATCGCGATTTTCGCCTTGCTGTCGCTGGCGGGCTGTTCCAGCCTCACCACGCAGCCAGAACGGGAGGAATGCATCTTTGGTACGGCCCTGGCAGGCGCCGGCGCCGGTTCTTTTGCCAGCCCCCTGGGCGGTGGTCTCGGCATGCTGGGCGGTGGTCTGATCGGCCTGTTCCTGTGTGGTGATGTCGAACCGGCCCCGGCCCCGGCAGAGCCGGAAATCACCGGTAACTTCCTGGTGCCGGATGATGACAACGATGGCGTCCCGAACGATAGCGATGCCTGTCCCTTTACCGCACCCGGTGCAGAGGTTGATGCCCGGGGTTGCGCCATTGACAGCGATGGTGACGGCGTACCGGATTATCTGGACAAGTGTCCGGGTACCCCGCTGGGCACGCCGGTCGATGAGAACGGTTGTTCCATAATACTGGTTACCTTGAAGGGTGTGCACTTCCAGTTCGACAGTGCAACGCTAACCAGCGAGGCACGGTCGATCCTCGATCAGGCGGTGTCAACCATCAACACCCATTCCAGCAATAACATTGTCATTGAGGGCCATACCGACAGCACCGGACCGGACGGTTACAATATGGGGCTGTCTCAGCGCCGCGCTGAATCGGTGATGAACTACCTGACCTCGAAGGGTGTCTCGGCATCACGCTTGAGCGCTGTAGGTCGAGGTGAGAATTCGCCAGTGGCCTCGAATGATTCTGCTGCCGGGCGCAAGCAGAACCGCAGGGTCGAAATTATTGCCCGCTAGGCAGGGCTGAAAACAGGGAGTTGCAATTTAGAAAGGGGCGTACTTGCGCCCCTTTTTTTTCAACACGAGAGAAGTTTCATATGTTTCGATACAGTGTGGTGGTCGTCCTACTGTCAATGTCTATGGCTGCCTCCGCCGGTTGGGGCGATTTGCTTGACATGTTTTCCGGTGATGAGTCCGACGGGTCGGGCAGTGTCGCGCAGCTGGCCGATTCCGAGGTCGTGGAAGGCCTGAAATCGGCCCTGGGTAATGGTGTCAGCAGCGCGGTACAAAATCTTGGCAAGCTGGACGGGTTTTACAAGGACCCGAAGGTCAGGATCCCGATGCCGGAATCGCTGGAATCCGTCAGCAAGGCACTGCGGACCCTCAAACAGGACAAACTTGCCGATGAGTTTGAGTTGAGCATGAACCGTGCGGCTGAAAAAGCGGTACCGGAAGCCGCGGATATTTTCGGCACGGCTATACGCGATATGACGTTCGATGATGCAAAACAAATCCTGCAGGGCCCGGATAACGCGGCCACCAGTTACCTGCGCCGGACCAGTGGCGAACGAATTGCGGAAAAATTCCTGCCGATCGTGACCGACGCCACCGACCGGGTCGGCGTGACGGCAAAGTACAAGTCCATTATGTCCGAGCTTGGACCTATGGGGCGCTTGATAGACACCGACTCCCTGGACCTGGACAAATATATCACCGACAAGGCCGTGGACGGCCTGTTTTTGAAGATTGCCAACGAGGAAAAGCTGATACGTGAGAATCCCGCCGCCAGGACCACGGATATTCTTAAACGCGTATTTGGCAGCCGGTAATCAACTAATAATATAGCGTTGCACGAGATATAATAGATCTAATAGCAGCGTTTTGTATTCATCCGTATTAAAGAGCTGAAGGCTTTTAAGGGGGTAATGACGCATGTTTGAAATTAAAACGCACCAGGTACCGCAGGACATTGCCGCAAAGGCCCATATCAAGGCCGACCAGTATGAGGACATGTACCGGCGTTCACTGGAAGACCCGGACGGTTTCTGGGGAGAACAGGCCGACCAGTTTTTGAGCTGGTCAAAGATGTGGGACAAGGTTCTCGAATGGGATTTTACCAGTGCCGATATCAAGTGGTTCACCGGCGGCAAGCTCAATGTCTCCTACAATTGCCTGGACCGGCATCTGGAAACCAGGGGTGACCAGGTCGCCATCATCTGGGAAGGTGATGATCCGGAAGAAGACCGCCAGATCACCTACAAGCAGCTGCACGAAGAGGTCTGCCGTTTCGCCAATGCCCTTAAATCAAGGGGTGTCAAAAAGGGTGACCGTGTCTGTTTGTACATGCCCATGATCCCCGAGGCCGCCGTGGCCATGCTGGCCTGTACCCGCATCGGCGCGGTACATTCTATCGTCTTCGGCGGTTTCTCTCCCGATGCCTTGCGTGACCGCGTCCAGGACTCCGATTGTCAGGTGGTCATCACCAGCGACTACAGCCTGCGCGGCAAGAAACAGATTCCACTCAAGGCCAATGCTGACAAGGGACTGGCCGAATGTCCAAATGTGCATACCTGCATCGTCGTCAAGCGTACCGGTGGCGATATCGACTGGAAAGATGACCGGGATGTCTGGTATCACGACTTGATAGAGGGCGCATCCAGCGATTGCCCGCCGGAAGAGATGGACGCCGAAGATCCCCTGTTTATCCTCTATACCTCCGGCTCCACCGGCAAACCGAAAGGCGTTTTGCATACCACGGGTGGCTACCTGTTGTATTCCGCCATGACGCACAAGTACGTGTTCGACTACCAGGACGGCGAGGTTTACTGGTGTACCGCCGATGTTGGCTGGGTGACCGGGCACTCCTATATCGTCTACGGTCCGCTTGCCAACGGCGCAATTTCGCTGATGTTCGAGGGTGTGCCAACATTTCCCGATGCCAGCCGGTTCTGGCAGGTCGTCGACAAATGGAAAGTGAATTCCTTCTATACCGCGCCGACGGCCATCCGCATGTTAATGGGCCAGGGTGATGAATTTGTCACCAAAACCGATCGGTCCAGCCTGCGCATTCTCGGTTCGGTCGGCGAACCGATCAATCCCGAGGCCTGGGAGTGGTATTACAATGTGGTCGGCAACGGCAAGTGCCCGATCATGGATACCTGGTGGCAGACCGAGACGGGCGGCTTCATGATCACCCCGGTCCCCGCGCAGCCGCTCAAGCCCGGGAGCGCGACCAAGCCCTTCGCCGGGATCATCGCCGACGTCGTCGAC
>JBFGPT010000073.1:0-6707 GCA_041564575.1 Gammaproteobacteria bacterium
ACCGCGCACCAGCAGGGATCGCGCCGCCTGTTCATCGCCCTGTCCGAGCAGCGTTTCAACCAGGGCAAGGCGTGCCCGGTGATTCTGTTCATGACTGGAGATGGCCGAATAATACCTGTCAATCGCGGTTGTGATTTCTCCCGTGCGGCCTGCGGTCCGGCCTTCCGTGTAGAGGTCGTCGGAGCGCCTGACTGCATCTTCCTGCAATACCTTTTTTTCAAGGCGCGGCTCATCAAGCACAACTTCCGCCTGACCTGGTATGAACAAATCGTCCACCGTCCCGATGTTCGTGTCGCTCTCCATGGTGGTGGTCAACGCGCCAGTGTCGCCTGTCCGATGGGCCAGGCGGATACTCAAAAACATGTCATCCGAAAGTTCATCGACCCGGGTATCCAGCAAATTAACCGTTTGCGGGAATTCAAAAATCAACTGGGTGTCCGCCATACCCTCACGGCGCGTGCGGAATTTCACGGACCGGGGCAGGTCCGGTTCAAGCGCGGAAATGTCCGGCACATCGTAATCCCTGATTTGCACGACCAGGCGATCCGGGTCCTCGAGCGTGAACAGGCTGTATTCCGGGTGACCTGCGATGCGCATTTCTATAGATATGTCGTCATCCTCGATAACCTTCAGGGAAGCAATGGTCGCCGCTCCGGCTGCGCCGGTTTCCGACTGTACCCGTGGCTTTTCCGGCAGTGCGATTGTCTGCGCAAGTGTCAAACCCGTAATGAAATGCATGTTTGGCGCTTTCGATAACTCAGTCGCAGGAGAATCACGACCGGACAGATCTGCAGCGGCATTGTTCATTTCAACCTTTACCGTAGCATTCATGTCCGCGCTTACATGATCCCGGGCACCGTCCTCTGCCAGGGCATAGTCCGGATGCCTGACTATGTTATCGCCCGCTAAATTCGCGCCGGCAGGGCCGGTCAGTGGCGCGGTTTCAGAAACCGGCCTGTCCCATCGCGCGGACGCGGCCAGGTTTTGCATATCCAGGTGCTCCTGGCTGAACAGGCGAGTCAAACCATAGATCATCAGGCTGATCAAGATTATCGACAGCATCATGAACAACAGGCGCGGCCGGCTGTTGTCCTCTTCATATTCATAGATCTCACTGCCGTGCAGGCCATTCAGCGCCGATTCCGCAGACTCGTCGAGACGTGCCTGACGCGCCTCGAGATCATTCAGCATTTGATTGATTAGACTCATGGTTCTGACTTTATACTTTCAATAATGCAATGTTGAAATCAACCCAGAAGCCACCTGAGCAGCATCGGCCGCCAGGTAAACCAGACCCCCGCACGATAGTTCCTGATCTCGCCCGAGTCACGCACGGCCTGGCGGATATGAGATTCCTTGATCCGGTTGCTGCCCTGGCCATAGGCGGCCAGCATGGATTTGTGGGCGAGGATGTTCACAAGCCGGGGGATGCCACTGCTGGATTTTTGCAAGCGATCCAGGGCGCCGCGGGTGAAGAGTTCCGGTCCGCGGTAACCGGCGACCACCAGCCGGTGGTTGACATAGGCCCTCAGCGAGGTCCGGTTCAGGGGTAATAATTTGTACGCGTAGGTGATCCTTTGTTTCAATTGCCGTATCGATGGCTGGTCCAGAACGAAATCCAGTTCCGGCTGGCCAAACAGGACAACCTGTATCAGCTTGCGTTTCTCGGTCTCCAGGTTGGTCAGCAAGCGCAGCGACTCCAGGGTTTCGACCGGCATGGCCTGGACCTCGTCCATGCACAGCACCACATTGCGTCCGCTCCTGTGAATGTCCAGCAGGGTTTTGGTCACCAGTCTGAGCAACCTGTGCTGGTTGATATTTTCAGCGTAGTCCACCTTCAACTCATCGGCAACGGCATACAGCAGGGTATCCGGCTTGAGATAGGGGTTGTGAATATAGGCAGTGACGCTTTCATTCTTGTCGAGACTGGCAAGCAGCTTGCGGCACAGCAGTGTCTTGCCCAGGCCGACTTCACCGGTGACCTTGATAAATCCCTCACCACTGCGCAGGGCAACGAGGAGTACGTTCAGGGCATCCTGATAGCCGGCACGGTTCATGAAATATTCCGTGTCCGGCGTGATGGTAAAAGGTAACTCCCGTAAACCGTAATATTCGTTATACATTACTCGGTATCCTGTGGTGTTTGAACCGGCCTAACCCACTTCTGCTGTTTCAGGTCCTGCTTCAAATTTTGCAGATTGTTCCTGGACTGACCCATGGCGTTCATCCAGACCCGGTCATCGTCCACCACGATCGGCCGCAACAGGATCACCAGTTCGCTCTTGGTCGATGTCTTGTTGGTGTGCTTGAACAGGGGTCCGACCAGCGGCAGATCCGACAGTCCCGGGGCGCCGGCCTGTTGATCGTTGACCAGGTCCTGCATCAAACCGCCGATGACGACCACCTGGCCGCTGGCGGCGCGCACGATGCTGTCCGACTCGCGCACGGTGCTGCGGGCCAGGGGTAACTGCTGGGTCACAGTGCCGATGGTCACGGTTTTTTGTTGATCAACTACCTCGCTGACCGAGGGGTGTACATGCAAGGTCACCAGGTTGTCGTGACTGATCTGGGGCGTCACGTCCAGGGCGATACCGGAAAAAAACGGCGTCAGCGTAATAGAGGGCGAAATCGTGGTCGTGGTACCTGTCACCGTGGTATTGGAAATATCAGTGACGAAAAATTCGTCAGTGCCGACCTTGATTACCGCCTTCTGGTTGTTCAATGTCGCTACCCGCGGACTGGACAGCACCTGCACATTGCCCTGTACCTTGAGAAGTTCAATAAAGGCGGCAAAGTCGGAGAGATCAAGCGCCAGCGTGAAGACACCACCGAAGGCCGACGACAGCGAACCGGCAATCGGGAAACCCGCCGCGTCCTTGACGCCCGTCAGGTTGGAGACCGTGCCTGAAATTCCGGCGATATCACTGACTCCCGTTTCATTGACCAGAACGGTACCGCCGCCGATATTGCCGGCTGCCGCTGATTTATTGCCTGAACTGACGATGGCGCTCCAGTTAATTCCGGTCTGGAACCTGTCGTTCAGCCTGACCTCCAGGATCTTGGCCTCCAGGATCACCTGGCGCTGCACGATCAACTGGGTCGCCTTGAGGAATTCCTCCACCTCACGCAACTCGTTCGGCAGGGCACGCACCACCACGACCCCCGACTGCGGATTGACCACAACGCTGCGGCCCTCGCCCGCCCCGACGATGGCCTCGACCGAGCTTGACAGTTCCTGCCAGAACGTACTTTCCGGTTGTGAGGTGCTGATCGAGGTGCCTACCAGGTTGGCAGTGCCCGGTGATGTCGTTGTCGAGTTACCCTCGTCGGTGCTGCTGCTTCTGCCCGTGGTCAATGAACCGGAGCTGACAATCGTGCTGGAACTACCGGAGCGGTCGATATTCAGATAGTTGATCTGGTAAATCCGCGCCTGCAGGCGGCCGGGCAGGACCTGGAAACCGTACTCGGTACTGACAAATTCATAACCATACACGTCGCGCACAGCCTCCAGCACTTCCGGAATGGTGACATTGCCGAGGTTGAGGGTAATGGTCCCGGTCACTTCCGGGTGCACCACCATGTTGTAGCGCGTCCCGTCCACCAGGGACAGGAAAAACTGATCGGCAGGCACGTCATTGACGGAAATATCGAAACGCTGTTCATCACCGGAAAGCTGAACACGCTCACTGCCCAGCTTGATGGTTGGTATCAATGCCGCGGACACGGAATCCGGCACCAGCATTTCGTTTGCAGCCGCGCTCTGCTCGAGAACTGAATCCATCTCGCCCATGATATCCTGACGTGCGGGCTCCGTTTCACAGCCGTATAGCAGGACTGCGGCCAGTATCAAAGCTGAAAACCTGGTATTTGCCATTTGCATCAGATAATCCTGCCTGTCCTTTTCATTGAGTTATTGACCCCCGGCCCGCGCCGGTTTCTTGACCTTCGTGTCCAGTAACTTGATCACCAGATGTTGATCGCCCTGTTCAATCACCACCGAAGAAGGATTAATAGTCAGCACCCTGGCATTTTCGATCATCTCGCCTTCGCGGATCATGACCCCGTTCAGGATCGCGCTGCGCTTGTCACCGTCGATGCGGATACCATTCAGGCGCCAGTCGGTCGATTCCTCCGGAACCTCGATCTCGACAAATTCCGGTTCTACCCGAAAGTTGTACGGCCGGGTTGGATCGGTCAGTGCCCAGGCGCTGGCGCATGCCCCCAGCAATGCCAGGACAAACACAAACTCGATGAAATCAGTGTTGCGCATCTAGATACCTATCCAGTCCTGATCCAGGCTCAGGGTATACAGGGTGACTGAACTGATCGCACGCGGATATTCCTCTACTTTCAGTTCTATCGTGTCCCAGAAAAACCGCCATTCCAGACCCTCGAGCTTTTTCATATATTCCACCGTGGTCAGAAAGTCTCCCTCGAACACGATCTGCATACCGTGACGATACGGCGTTGCGAAGTCCTGCTCCGCGTCGCTCGCCGCCGCCTGTGGCTGGTCCTTAATTTCCGGCGGGTCGGGGATCAGGGGAGTCCGTCCCAGACCCTTCAGTTTCACCAGTTGCAGTCCCGGGATCCCCGCCAGTACCGACTTCAATACCTCCGGCATGCGTTGCGGTGGTACCAGGTTGACGGTCGCCTCCATGATCGCAAGCTTGCTGGATTCAATGTCCGTCCTCAGCTGTTCCCGGCGCTGACGATTCTGCTCGTTGGGATCCGGCTGTTTTTTCTGCTCAAGCACCCGCAATTGCAATGCCAGGGCTTGTACTTCGTTGCGTTGCTGCTCCAGGCCCAGCCGCAGTGCTTCTTTCTGCTCTTGCAGCGGTTCATAAAAGAAGTTGAACCAGATGATCAGGACAAGGATGAGCCCGCCTGCCAGCAATATGCCTCGCTCCCTGAGACTCAGTTGGTCAATTTTCCGCAGTTGTTCGCTGATGCCCGCCATGTTCAACCATTCCCCGTGGAAATATTGAAGTCGATAACCGGCACATCTTTTTCGTTGCGCTCGATTTCAAGAACGTTGAATGAAAAATCGTCGAAGACCTGATCATCGGCAAGGTTTTCCAGGTATGCCGGGACCAGTTCCGGCTGCACGGACTTGCCCGAGAATCCAAACTGCTGGCCACCACCGGCGATTTGCAGACGTGTGATCCAGGTGCCGTTGACATGCCGGTTGGCAACGGCCTCAAAATACCCTGAGAAGCCCCGGGTATTACTCATGGCACCCTCGGTCAACGCCTGCAGCAGGCGTTGATTATGCTGCAGCCTGCGTACCAGCCCTTCCACCTCGCTGGCCAGTTGTTTGTCCGCCGGCCGCGGCCGTGCTGCCTGTTCCGCGACGGCAACCCTGGCGGTCAAATCCTCCATTTGCAACGACATTTCAGCCTGCTCCGCCTCAAGCGGACCCAGCGCCTGCTGGCTGAACAATTGCACCACGGTCAGCGCTGCTACGGATATGATGAGTATCAGGCACAGGCTGACACCGCTTAACGGCACCTTGCGTTTTTTAAACTGCTCCTGGTAAAGATTGATCTGTTGCATCAGGCCGTTGCCTCGTCGCGCAGTGCGGCGCCGATGGCCATGAAACACCGGCTCTGGATGTGTGGGTCGATAGTCGAATCACTATCGATGATGCTGTTCAGGTCCATCAGGCGACAATGGATACCCAGCTGGTTCTGGATATAGCTTTCGATTCCGGGGATCGGTGTGCCCAAGGGGGCGATTACGATATTGGCCAGTGGCGGCTGGGAAAAATTACTGTCGTAAAAGTCCATCGATCGCTGGATCTCAACGACGATACTGTCCATGCGCCGCTCTATCATGGCGGTTTCACCAGCGGCAACCTCGGCCTCGAAGGATTCATAGCCGATATCGATACGGCGTGACAGGTACAGGGTCTCCTGGCGTGTAATCGTGATCAGGCCTTCGCGCCGGCCGAGATACAACAGGCCCATGCCGGCAACATCCTCGGGCAATAATACCGCGATATTGCGCATGGCCATTTCCGGGATATCAACAACCTGCAGTGCAAGACCGGCCTGCTTGAGCAGGTTGATGCGGCTCTGGACGGCCTCGGAACGTCCGACGACGGCATTCAACATGCGCCGGCCGACCGCCTTCTGGTTCGGTACTTCGAAAAAATCCACCGCGGCCTCTTCGATGTTGAAGTCAATCAAATCCTTGATGCGCCAGCGAATCGCTGCGGCCAGTTCTTCTTCGGGGACCTCCGGGGCCTCTACGACCAGCATGCTGTAGGCACCGAGGTCCAGGGTCGTTATGCAGACTTGCCGCTCCAGGTGATAGCGCCGCGTCAACTGGGCGATCTCGGCACCTTGCAGTGAGAGGTTTTGCATTTCCTGTACCTGACATAACTCCAGGTTCGGGGTGCTGTCGCGGTTGCGACGTACCCGTGCGACCGCCACGCCGGCCTCATCCGGGCAAACGGCGACCATGGCGTTTTTTTGTAATTTCCGTGAAAACATACCGGTCCGGTTCTCGTCTTATCTGCTCTCGCAACTGGCGCACTGCTGCTGCCAAAGTCGTTTTGCAACTATCATTCCAGCCGAAATTTATGATAATTAACTTAAGTTTTTCACTCTAACTACTTATTGTCAATGAGATTTTTGGAAATAACCTTGAAATAACCGGGATTTGGAGAAGCGTCAAAAAACCCTCACCCACCTGTAAAAAATGTG
>JBFGPT010000074.1:0-6685 GCA_041564575.1 Gammaproteobacteria bacterium
CCTCCTTTTCCTCGATGACCATTTCATACAGGCCGGGCGCCAGCGCCTCGATGGCCTTCAGGGTCGAGACGATGTTCCGGTGCTGTTTCTTGGCCACTTTCGAGGAGACGAAAATACCAAGGTGGCCGATTTCATCATGCAGCAGATACACAATGCGCTGGCCGCAGGCCTTGATTTCATGCGTGTCACTGTAAGCATCGGCAATCCAGTTCAGGGCCTGCTGCGGCGGTGTGATGTTGTCGCCGAGGGAAGCAAACACGATAATGGGCGAGCGAATATGGCGCAGGTTGACGTAGGTGCGCGGATCCAGCATCACGCCGCCACGCGACAGACGGTTGCCCACGAACAGGTTCTCGATGATCCAGCGGATCTCCGATGCGTTCATGAAATAAAAACCGCTCCACCAGCGCTCGAAGGACAAAAAGCGCTGGGCGCCCGTATCGACGTTGCGGTAGAGCTCGTAGTACTTGCTCCACCATGTGTTGGCCGGATTCAGCGTTTCGAAATTAAGCACGAGGTTGGCGCCGTCAAAGCGGCCGGCACCGAGATCGCTGAATAATGCCGCCGGCAGGACACCCCCGGCAAGCCCGCCAAAATAGCGCATGGGGTTCTTGCCCAGTTCTCCCGCCCAGTAACTCATGGGCGCACCGTTGATGACGATCGGTCCGGTCAAATCCGGATTGGTGGCACACAACAACATGGTGGACCAGCCGCCCTGGCAGTTACCGATCACCACGGGTTTGGGTGCAGCGGGATGATGTTCGGTCACGGTGCGGATAAAATCAGCCTCGGCCGCACAGACATCCGCCAGAACCTGGGTGGGTTCCGGATCGGGAAAAAAGATGACGAAATACACCGGATGCCCCTCGCGCATAGCAACGCCCACCTGGCTGTCACTCTTTGATCCGCCGATGCCGGCGCCGTGACCGGCGCGCGGGTCGATGATGATGTAAGGCCGGCGTTTCGGATCGGCCTCAACGCCGCCCTCCGGACGAATGCGCACAAGCGCGTAGTTGACCGGACGACAGAGCTTACGACCGTCCATAATCATCTCGTAGTCGTACACCAGCACCGGTGGTGCACCGCTTTTGGCATGTTCCCGGTGAATGTTGCCTGCCTCACGCAGGGTGTCCCAGAACAGGCAAGACCGCTGGATACTGTCCTGGATATAGTCTGTGGCATCGTTGTAGACATCGTGGCCATCGAGCATGCGGGTGGCGATGTCCTGCAGCGAGTGATTGAATTGGACGCAAGCGGCCGTTTGCTGATCGAGGATCAGCCTGGCATGCTCCATCGCCGCCCGTTTCAGGTTATCGGACTGCATGCCGGTACGTTCCAGGGCCTTGTACTGCTCGTCCTGGATATAGGGTAAACCGTAAGCTTCCAAATTGGTCTTGTTCATCTGCAAACCTCAGATTGGGAAAAATGTGCGCGACCGACATGCCGGTTCGTAATTATGATACAGCAATCACCGACCACCAGCGTCATTCACCTGCGGCCGTCCCGGCCGTCAGGCTTCTAAAGATAACTATCTGAATAGGCGTAAAAAACAGGCGAGCGACAAGGACGTTGCGCCAGGCGCGCACCGGTCCGTCAGTTACCACATATTTCAATCGTAGCAGTCATCCATAACCGGTTATTGATCGAAATCAACCATTGTGCCCTTCTATATCACTGATTTAGACAGGGAAAGCCGAGCTACGACCGGGCGCGGACGCACTAACTGCGGCGCCTGTCAGCCGATGCGGAACATGGGTTCAAGCGTTCCGGTATTTGATGTCTCGATTCGTTTATTGTTTTTTGCACAGCGCCTGAATGCCAACCAGAATTCATCACCCTTCCAGCTGCCGCCGGTGTTACTGTAAAGCGCATTGTTCAGGGCGTCGAAGTGATCGCTGATAGCGTGATCGAATCGCCGGGAAATTTCACCCAGGCTGCGGGGCGGCCGTTCGGACCAGTTGTGCCTGGCCCAGTTCAACAGGGCCTGTTTGCATTGTTGCGGATCGTTTTCACGGCAGGCCTGTTCTACGGCTTTCAATGCCGGCCCGGCACCGGGTTCCGTATGCGCCAGCGGCACCCGATCGGGCCTCGCCGCCGAACGCCGCCACATGTACAGGGTCAGCAGCCACAGGACCAACAGTACCGCACTCAGCCATTGCCAGAGACTGGACGCGGGCGCTTCGTCACCGGCCGCAGCGGTTTCTGTCGCGCCTGTGACCGGTGCGGGCTTACTGACATTTGCCGCTTCTGCCGGTGGCACGGCACCAGGTGCTGTCGCTGCCGGCAAGACCTCGATACGGCGTTCCGGTATGACCGCAACCGCGTTACTGTCGGTGTCTACTGACCAGTAGGGTATACGGATTTCCGGCAGGACGAATTGACCCGGCTCCGACGGTATCAGGGCGATCTTGTCCTCGCGACTGCCGAGCAGATCCTGGTCCATAGACTGGTTATTCAAAACCGGTTGATCCGGGTACGCCTTGATCTGATCCGGCAGATCAAGGCTGATTTCGGGCAACTGGCTCGCCGGCAGGCCACGGGCGGTTTGTTTGATGGTCAGGGTCAGAGGCTCACCGACATGAAATACCGGCGGCTCCGCGGACCAGCTTTCATCCAGTTGCAGGGATTTGACCGGCAACCAGTAGTTGCCCTGGAACGCCGGCGGAACGGCCTTGATCATCAGGGTCTTCTCCTCTGAACGCCGGATGATAGATTTTGGACGCTCGCCGAAGGGATCGGCAAAAAAACGCCCCATACCGCGTGTCGCCTTGAAGATGACCTGGTTTATGGTCAGCTCGCCACTGGCCTGGGGATAGAGCGCGTAGCGCCGCTCGAAGACATCGTAGAGCTTGTCATCGATGCGCGTACGGTAGCGGTTATCCGCAGAGATGTTTTCGACAAAGGTGTTCACCCCACTGACAGTCAGCGGTGACAGGGTGGCATTGGCGACGGCAATGGAGCGGAACACGCGTGCCGTCACGCCGAGTTGCTGCTGCACGTACACCGAGTCGTCGCTGGTTTCGACCTCGACAAATATCTCGCGGCCCTTGTCACGATCATCACCGGATTGTTTTACCGTGATAACGCCCGGCTGGCTACGGTCCTTGCCAAAGGTGATCGCCGGGATGATGATATCACCGGAGTGTTTGGCCAGCAGGCTGACGATCCAGCGTTTCTCGCTCTGCCGGTTACCATTAATGATTGAAATATGGCTGCTCTCTTGCTTGCCCAGTATCTCGAAATCATTTTCCAGTGGTGAAAAATCAGGTTCGCCATCGACATCCTCAGCGGCGCTGAACACCAGCTGAAACGATTCATCCAGCGATACCGGGTTACGATCAGCGGCCACGGTGATTTCCGCCGCATGCACCAGCGGGCCTGACAGCAGCAATGTCAGCATAAAGATCAATTTCAGTTTGTTCATCATACACAAGCGCATCTCAGCTACCCCGTTTCATACCCCGTCAGAATTCATGCTTATTACCAGTCCTGTTCATAATTATGCCGGCTGAGGCCCCGCTGTTTGTATTGCAAGCGAAATTTCTCACGCAGCAAACCACCCGGGTCGTCCGGGATCCGTCGCAGTAATTGCTCGGTCTCCAAAGATTCTTCGTCCGTCGCCTCGCGGCCCGGCATGCTGTCATCGGATTGTTCCGCCATTTCGTTGCTTTCTTCTCCCGGCCGGCCGGATTGCGGCCGGCGATCTTCCTCGCCCTGGTCCTGGCCCGGGGCCGTGCCGGAGACGGTGTCGTCGCCATCCTGTGCACCGTCTTCCTGATTACCCGCATCGGGGCGAGGTTGCGCAGCATCTTCCTGTTCGCCCGCCGGGCTTTGCGAATTATCCTGCGGCTCACCCTCATCATCATCGCTGTCCTGCTTTTTTTGATCGCCACCCGAGGGCGATTGCTGCGGCGGGGCCTTCTGTTTTTCCCGTGCCTCCCTGACCAGATCCAGATTATGTCTCGCATCCTCGTGTTCCGGATCCTGCTCCAGCACCTGCTCATACGCGGCGATGGCCTCTTTGTAATTACGCAACCTGGCGAGGGCGTTACCCTTGTTATATGTGCTGGTGATATCGTCGGCCTCGTCCAGAATTTCCAGGGACTTTTCGTATTCCCCGGCACGGTACCGCGCCGCCGCCTGCCAGTCCGGTTCGGAAAACAGGCCGGCCGCGGCAGCACTGTCCCCCCGTTGCAGCAACTTATGCGCACGCTGGTTGTCATTCAGCCACAGCGCGTCCCAGTCCATGGCCTGCACCGGTTGCGGCAGCGGCGCCAGCAAGCAGGCCAGCACCAGTATGACACCGCGCCGGAACGACAGTGCGGCGATCGGGATCAGCAACAGCACCAGCCAGGGGCCCTGTTCCCGCCAGACATCCGCCGTGAAACCGGTTTCGCTGCCACACTGCCCGATGCCTACAGTTTCAATCATGCCAAGCAGGGCGCGGACATCGCTATCATCGATGGACAGGTTCCGATAGTGGCCGCCACCGGCCGCAGCCAGCCTGGACAGGGCCCCGGGATCGAGCATCGGGATCACGATCTCGCCGGCGGCATTCTTGAGAAATCCGCCATTGGGCAGATTCACAGGCGCACCCTGCCGGGTGCCGACCCCGAGCACGGAAATGCGGTAACCCTCACCATTCAGCCGCGTGGCCCTGGCCACATCCCGGTCACTGTCGATCTCATCCGTGATCAGGATGATATTGCCGCGCACATGACCCGCCTGGCGCATCAGCGAGGCGGCGAGTTCCAGTGCCAGGTCAGCCCGGTGTCCCTGTATAGGCATCAGCGCGGTAGACAGGGCCGGCAGTTGTGACCTGATCGTATCGGTATCCGTGGTCAACGGGGTCACGGTAAAGGCGTCCCCGGCATAGACAACGAGGGCGGTCTCTCCATCGCCGCGTTGCTCCAGAATATCGATCACCTTGAACCGGGCGCGATCCAGTCGGTTCGGCGCAATATCGGTGGCCTCCATGGAACGCGACAGATCGAGCGCGATCACCAGGGCGGTATCCGCCCGGTACACCGGTTGCGGCAGGCGTTCCCATGCCGGTCCGGCGAGGGCCAGGATGGCGAGCAGGCCGGCGATGGCCAACAGCGAAACGAACGAACGCTGCCCGGCATCGGGATGCCGGATCAGGACATGCGGGATCAACTCAGCATCACAGATCCTCTCCCAGCCGCGCTCGGCAAACTTACGTTTGACCAGCAGCCACAGGCCGATCGCCAGCGGCAGCAGCAATAAAAACCACCATGGTCGGAGGAAATGAAAATTTTCAAACAACTCATGCATTACCAGCGTCCCCGCAGGCGCAACCCCGCCAACAGCAGGGCCAGCAGCACGGCTGCCGCGAGCGGCCAGTAATACAACGCGGTCTTCGGGCGGAAGCGCTGCACATCTTTTTCCACCGGTTCCAGTTGATCAAGCAAGGTATAAATTTTCTCCAGCTCATCGGTATCACGGGCGCGGAAATAGCGACCGCCGGTGACATCGGCAATGGCCTTCAGGGTCGCCTCGTCCAGGTCGCGCGAGGGGTTGTACTTACGTGTGCCAAACAGGCTTTGCACCAGCATTTCGTCCGCGCCGATACCGATGGTGTAGATTTTGAGCCCCTCCCGCGCGGCGAGTTCTGCGGCCTTTTTCGGGAAGACATTGCCGGCGGTGTTGGCACCATCGGTGATCAGGACCAGGACGCGGTGACTGTCCTGGTAATTAAGCAGGCGTTTCACCGCCAGCCCGATGGCATCGCCAATGGCGGTCTTGCCGCCGGCCAAACCAATCGCGGATTCGTATAACAGGGTTTTGACCGTTTTGCGGTCGAAGGTCAGCGGCGCCTGCAGATAGGCCCGCTCGCCAAACAGGATCAAGCCCAGCCGATCGCCGACCCGCCGCTCGATAAAATCTCCGGCCACCCACTTGGTCGCGGTCAGCCGGTCCACCCGTTGCCCCTGCAGGATAAAATCATCCTGCTGCATGCTTTCAGACAGGTCCACGGCCAACATCAGGTCGCGACCGCTGACCGGAATTTCGATCATCTCCCCCAGCCATTGCGGCCGCAAGGCAGCCACGACCAGCAGGCACCAGGCCAGCAGCGCCAGCCACATGGACCAGGGTGGGCGTTTTTCGATGACCCCCTGCGCGGTCAGGGCAGGCAGTTCGCTCAGGTAGGGCATACGCAGGGCCGCTTCCCGGCGGCTTTGCAGCGGTTGCATAAACGCCCGCACCAGCCACGGCAAGGGCAACAGCACGATCCACCAGGGCCATTCGAAATGGATCACCGCCCCGGCTCCGACCCGGCATGTAGCAGCCAGCTATCACAGAGATCGATCAATGCATCGGCATCAACCGCGACCTGTTGCCGGTAGGGGCCACTTTCCAGTACCCGGCCCGGGCCCTCGCTGAAGCCGGGTTCCGGCAGCGTCGCATCCAGATAGTTGAGCCAGTCCTCGCCGGTAATGGCCGCCACTGACCGGCGTTCATCCAGCGATACGGCGGTACGGCGCAACAGGCTCGACAGTGCCTTGATCAACCGCTGCGTATCCTTGTGCGCGGCGTAATCCTCGCGGATCTGCCGCAGCAGCAAGCGGGCCTGCCAGGTTGCCGAGGCCAGCCGCTGCCGGCGGCGCCGATAGTAATAAACGGCAATGGCGGCGATCAGGCACAGCAGGATCAGCAGCAACCA
>JBFGPT010000075.1:0-6660 GCA_041564575.1 Gammaproteobacteria bacterium
CAGATCACGGTGCCGGTCGATTGATCCAGCGCAATCAGGCGGGCATCTATCGTCACGGTCAATACCTTGCCGTCAGCCACAGCCGGTCCCCGGTTCGCCGGTCCGCAACAATGATCCCAGGTTTGTAATTCGTGCCGGTAGCGCCAGATTTCCCGGCCGCTCGCCGCATCCAGGGCGATGACGTCATTAAAGGGCGTGGTGATGAAAAGCGTATCATCCACCATGATCGGTGAGGTTTGAAACGTCGCCTTTTTACCGGTGCGATATTTCCAGGCGAGCGTCAGATCTTTTACATTGTCCCGGTTAACTTGATCCAGCGGGCTGTAACGCTGATTGCTGTGGTCACGGCCATACAAGGGCCATTCATGATCCGAAACTTCATGGTCATCCGCGGGGGTGCAGGATAACAGCGCGGCAAGACATAGCGTTGCTGTGCCAGTGAGCAGGGCCCTGACAGCCATTACCGGCATGTTGATCTCCTTTGTCGGTTACTGATTCGCGGCTATGCTGTCGGTCAACTATAACAGCCGGTCTATTGTCATGGTATCCCGTGATGATCGACAGCGCTAATCACACCGGTTTGAACTGCGACACATAATGAAATCGAACATTATTCTGTTTCCGTTAGCGGCTGTGCTGTTCAGTGGCCTGGCCTACCTGTTTCCGCAATACCTGCTGCATTTACAACCGGCCATTATTCCGCTGCTGGGCGTGATCATGTTCGGCATGGGCGCGACACTCGCCGTCGCGGATTTCAAACGGGTGATGCTGCAGCCCGGTGCGATCCTGACCGGTGTGATGTTGCAATTCCTGTTGATGCCCTTGCTCGCCTGGCTGCTTGCGCACGGGCTGGGACTGTCACTGCCATTGACCGCCGGCCTGATCCTGGTGGGCGCCTGCCCGGGTGGCACCGCCTCCAATGTGATTTGCTACCTGGCGCGCGGCAATGTCGCCCTGTCCATTACGATGACGACCCTGTCGACATTCCTGGCGGTTTTCCTGACGCCCGTGCTGACCTGGTTTTACCTGGGTGAAAGTATCGCCGTGCCGGTTCTGGCCATGATGTTCAGCATCTTCAAGATCATCATTATCCCGGTATCACTGGGGGTCCTGTTCAATCATTATCTCGGACGAAAATTTTCCGATGTGAAGCGCGGCCTGCCGCTGTTATCCATGGGCGCGATCGTGTTGATCATCGGTATCATCATCGCCCTGAATCATGAAAAAATTGCCTCGATAGTCCCGGCCGTGCTGCTGGCCGTGATACTGCACAACCTTGCGGGGCTGTTTTTCGGTTACACCCTGGCGCAGATGTGCGGTTTTGACAAACCCACATGCCGGGCGATCGCGATCGAAGTGGGGATGCAGAATTCCGGACTGGGCGTGGCGCTGGCCAGTAAATATTTCGCGCCGCTGGCAGCCTTGCCGGGCGCCCTGTTCAGCATCTGGCATAATATCTCCGGAGCATTTCTGGCCAGCTACTGGTCCAAGCAAAAAAACTGATGATGTATCGCCGTTGCCGTATGTTTTCGAGGTTGTTCCCGATATTGTTAACCGGGCTGCTGGTCGCCTGTGACGGCGGTCTGCCGGATTACTATCCATTGCAGGAGGGTTATCACTGGCGCTATCGCATGCATTACCAGATCATGAACGGCCCCGGGGACACTTACCTGGTCATCGAAAATATGGCACCGGTTGATGATGCCACAGGACGTTTTTTCCCGCAGAGGACCATGGGGGGAAAATCCTATCATTACCGTGTCAACGATGAAGGGATTCTGCTCGACCGGAACGTCAAGCACGGCGATTTTGAGGATGAATATCGCGAGATAGGCCGGTACCTGCTGCGTTTCCCCCTGGAACCGGGCCAACACTGGCGCAGTAATACCTGGTCAAGGGTATTGATCAAGGTCGGTCCCCCGCAAAAAACGGAATTCAGGATCGTGGCCCGGGTTCCGCTGCACGTCGAGATAGAATCGATGAACGATACGATCCGGGTCCCGGCCGGTACCTTCAGAAACTGCATGCGTATCCGATCCACAGGCAAATCGTTCGTCAATGCCGGCAATTACGTCGGCAATACCGTTGTCGGAATCGATGAAACCAACTGGTATGCCCCCGGCGTCGGGCTGGTGAAATCGGTACGCAAGGAAACCACCACGGACAGGGCGCTGGACTATGGTGAAATCATCCTCGAACTCGAGGACTACCGGTCCCCCTGAGCAGGTTCGGCAATGTGGATATCGCGCCTTTCCGTCAGGATCCGGTGCACCGGCAGGTCGTACTCGTCCACGGGCAGGTTTTCGACCAGTTGTATCTCGAACGCCGGGGCAATTCTTGTCCCGGACTGATTGCGGGCGAACCAGCGGTCGTAATAACCGGCACCGTAGCCGATGCGGTAACCCCTCTCGGTAAAGCCGAGCCCCGGGGTGATGGTAACGTCGTACTCGACTGTCAGTGGATCGCTGCCCATCGGCCTGAGGATGCCCAGCTCGGCCTTTTCCAGAGACGCCCAGTCTGAAAACCCGACGGCAATCATGGTCTCCCGATCCAGGATGCGGGGTGCGGCCAGACGCTTGCCACTGTCCAGCAGGGCGTTAATCAAGGTATGGGTCTCCAGTTCGCTGCCGTAGGAAATATAGATGAATATATTGTCAGCTGACCGGACCTCGGGCTGCGAGAGGATCTTGTCAGTCACACGCCGCGAATACGCAGCTCGCGTGTCCGCGTCCAGTGCCGCCCGCCGGGCCTTTAATTCCTCGCGCAAGCGGGCCTTCTTTTCCTTAATGTTTTTTCTCATAAATATCTTATATCTAATTATTATTATTAATATTTATACAGAATATTTACAGCTGTTCCAACAGGTTCAGCAGGTTAAAAAGGCCTGGCGATGCCGGGCCGTGGCCCGGTCTAGTGGAATCATGCTTTGTGCTTTCATTTTTCAGGGGATTACGTACAATACCGCTCTTTTTCACGCAGGCGCAGATGCCTGAAAAATATCGTAAAACACGAGGCGACATAATCAGTATGGTGACAATTCGACTTTCACGCGGCGGCGCCAAGAAGAATCCATTTTATCATATCGTGGTAACCGACAGTCGTAACCGCCGTGACGGCAGGTATATCGAACGGCTGGGTTTTTACAATCCCAAGGCCAGCGACGATGAAGAAAGTTTGAGAATCGACAAAGAGCGCATTGATTACTGGATATCCCAGGGCGCCAAGCCCTCAGATCGGGTTGGCAAGCTTATCAAGGAATCAGCGACGGCCTGATCGATTCTGCAGCCGTTTGCTGGCGGACCGCCGGTCGGGTAATTGTCGATAGACTATGCAGTCCGGCTCAGACAAGATTCTGGTCGGCCGTATCACCGCTGCACATGGCGTACGGGGCTGGGTCAAGGTGCGTTCCTTTACCCGGCCTGTTGAAAATATTTTGAATTATACTCCCTGGCTGCTCGCGACCCGCGCGGGTTTGATGAGCCGGGAGGTGCTGGAAAGCCGGCAACAGGGCAATGGTTTCATAGTGAGGCTGGCGGAGGTGGATGACCGGGACCAGGCGCAATCCCTCGGCGCGACCGATATCCTGGTGCCCCGTGACAGCCTGCCGGCACTCAAGCCAGGTGAACACTACTGGCACGATATCCTGGGCATGACCGTGGTCAATGCCGGCGGCGAGGAACTGGGTATCGTGAAACAGGTGCTGGAAACCGGGGCCAACGATGTGATCGTGGTTGAGGGCGCACAAAGGTGGTTGATACCCTGGGTCAGGGATGTGTATATCACCGGTGTCCATCCGGACTCCAACAGGATAGAGGTTGATTGGCGCGGGGTGGAATGAGCCGTGGATATTTGCGTCATTACCCTGTTTCCCGACATGTTGCGGGCCGTTACGGATTATGGCGTGACCGGGCGTGCGGTAGAAAAAGGCGTACTCCGCATCTGCACTGTAAACCCGAGAGAGTATACCGAGGACGCCTACCAGTCGGTGGATGATCGCCCCTTTGGCGGCGGCCCCGGCATGGTAATGAAGTTCGAGCCGCTGCAAAAGGCCATACAGGCCGCCAGGGAAAAGATTGGACAGGCCAGGGTAATTTGCCTGAGCCCACAGGGGCGGCCGCTGGACCAGGGTGGCGTACGCGAGCTTGGCCAACACGAGGCCATGATATTACTGGCCGGCCGTTACGAGGGTATCGATGAACGGCTAATTGAACAGGAAGTCGACGAGGAATGGTCGATCGGCGATTACGTCATCAGTGGCGGCGAACTGGCTGCCATGGTGCTCATCGACGCGATCGGACGACAGATACCGGGCGTGCTGGGGCATGCGGATTCTGCCCGCCAGGATTCCTTTTTCGACGGGTTGCTGGATTGTCCGCAATACACGCGACCGGAAATGACGGCTGACGGGCGGCAGGTCCCGGAGGTCCTGCTGAGTGGCCACCACGAGGCCATCAGGCGCTGGCGCATGAAACAATCGCTGGGTCGTACCTGGTTGCGGCGACCGGACCTGTTACAACGCTGCAGGTTGACGCGGGAACAATTGGACCTGCTGGAAGAATTCAAACGTGAACATGCAAACTGAATATAATGAACTGTATGCCGGAGCAAACCGATGAGTAACATTATCCAAGAACTTGAAAAAGAACAGATCAACCGCGAGATCCCTGATTTTGCACCGGGAGACACCGTGATCGTACAGGTGCGCGTCAAGGAGGGTCAGCGTGAGCGCTTGCAGGCCTATGAGGGCGTCGTTATCGCCAAGCGCAACCGGGGCCTGAATTCATCCTTCACCGTGCGCAAGATTTCCTATGGCGAGGGTGTCGAGCGGGTCTTCCAGACCTACAGCAACAGCATCAGTGAAATTCAGGTCAAACGCCGCGGTGATGTCCGGCGCGCCAAGCTTTACTATATGCGCGATCGCAAGGGCAAGGCCGCCCGCATCAAAGAGAAGATCAAATCATCCTCCTGAGCGTGGACAAGATGTAAAATACAAGGGCCGGTCGCATAACGACTGGCCCTTTTTTTATGCCCGACGACGTTCAATCATCGCAGCTTATCGACAGCTTTCTTGACGCCCTGTGGATGGAGCGGGGGATCAGTGACAATACCCTGTCCTGTTACCGCACCGATCTGAAGATACTGTCCACCTGGGCCCGCGCGCAGGGCAAGTCACTGCCGGAACTGTCAGACAGCGATATTCGCCTGTTCCTGGCAGGCATGAACCGGTTTTCCGTGCGTACCGTCAACCGCAGGTTGTCGTCGATACGCGGATTTTATGCCTGGCTGGTACGGGAGAAACGGGTTGCCGAGGATCCCTGTCTCAGGATCGAGTCGCCGAAACTGGGCAGGTCTCTGCCGAAATCACTGACCGAGGCCGAGGTCGAGGCCCTGCTGGATGCCCCGGATCCGGACAGCAATACGGGGCAAAGGGACCGGGCCATGCTGGAGGTCCTGTACGCTACCGGGTTGCGCGTCTCGGAACTGGTCGGGCTTGGCATGAGCCAGTTGAACCTGCGCCAGGGCGTCATCCGCGTCATGGGCAAGGGCAGCAAGGAGCGTCTGGTGCCGGTTGGTGATGAGGCCATGTTTGCCGTTGAACGCTATCTGGCGAATGCCCGCGGCGAACTGCTCAAGGGCAGGCAACTGGATATTCTGTTCCCGAGTAACCGTGGCCAGAAGATGACCCGCCAGACCTTCTGGCATGCGATCAAGCGTTACGCCCGGCGCGCCGGGATTCGCAAACCCCTGTCACCCCATGTGTTGCGGCATGCCTTCGCCACGCACCTGCTCAACCACGGCGCCGATCTGCGTGTCGTGCAGATGCTGCTTGGTCACAGTGATATCTCGACCACGCAAATCTATACCTATGTCGCCCGGGAAAGACTCAAGGACCTGCACGCCGAACATCATCCGCGGGGATAATTTCAGCAGCAGGCAAAATGGCCGTCAGGTCCGGGATTCCGTATCACCGCGGGTTTGTAAAACAGAATACAGTTCCTGCAGGGTGGTCAGTCCACTGGCCACTTTCTGGGCGCCGCTGATCCTCAGGTCCCGCATACCCTGGTTCTTGGCTTCCTTTACCAGATCGCCGTGCGCGGCATTCGACGTGATCATGTGTTGAAGCGACTGGCTCACGGGCATGATTTCGTAGATGCCCACCCGGCCGAGATAACCGGTATGCCGGCATTCATCACAACCTACCGGGCCGTAGGTGTTTTCCGGTAGTTTCAGCCTGTGCGGTTGACAGAAGGTTTCCCAGGCCGCTGCGTTCAGGGGCGTGGGTTCCTTGCAATGCGGGCACAGGGTACGCACCAGCCGTTGCGCCAGCACCCCGAGCAGGGTGGCGCCGATCAGGAAGGGCTGCACACCCAGATCGGTCAGGCGCGTAATGGTCGAGGGCGCGTCATTGGTATGCAGGCTGGACAGCACCAGGTGACCGGTGAGGGCGGCCTGGATGGCAATCTCGGCAGTTTCGTAATCGCGTATCTCGCCAACCATGATGATATCCGGGTCCTGGCGTAACAGGGTCCGGACACCGGTGGCGAAGGTCACGTCTATCGCGGGTTGCACCTGCATCTGGTTGAACTGCTCGTCGATCATCTCGATCGGATCCTCGATCGTGCAGATATTCAGTTCCGGGCGGGCCAGGTGCTTGATGGC
>JBFGPT010000076.1:0-6584 GCA_041564575.1 Gammaproteobacteria bacterium
GCCGTCGCCGGCATGATCTGCATCAGGCCCTGCGCTCCGACCGGCGAAACAGCGCTCGGGTCAAACTGGCTTTCCTGATAAATTTGCGCGGCGATGAGGCGCCAGTCGAAATCATGCCGGTCCGCTGCGGCCTGTATTTCACTGTCATAGGGCGACAGGTTGTTGACGCGTGTCAGCAGGCGCGCACCGTCGCTTCTTGTCCGCGGCGTCTTGATATACTGGGCGTACAGGCTGTTATAGGAGTGTTTCTTGAACTCCTCGCGGATGAAGTTGTTGAGATTGGCCAGCAGCTTGGTATCTCCGGCGCGTACCACCCAGACATTGGATTCGGGTTCGCTTAATGAAAACTCCGCATGCAGGCCGATCTGACGTGACAACTCAGACTTCAACTGGTGCCCGGGTACCACGGTCAGGTCATACATGCCCTGTGACACCATGAACAGCGTCATTTCCGTATTCATGCTGTCGTAGGCGTCGATGATCTGGAAATCGATACCATGCCAGCGGCGCAGGTGTTCGAGATTGCTGCGATAAGGACTCTCCGCGGGCAGGTGAATTCGACGGCCCTCCAGGTCCTGAATATCAACGATGCGCGACCCGTCATCACGGCCGACCACCACAGGCGCGGAGTACAGGTACGGCACCGTGTGGGCGAGCTCTTTCTTGTTGAGACTCTGGCGGGGCAGAGATGCGGCAATCACATCACCCTTGCCCTGGAGCAGCAGCGCTTTCATTTCGGCATGCGAACTTGCCAGCACCAGGTCGACGCGCATCCGGTGTTGCTTGGCGAAGCGCTCCAGCAGCTGGTACTCGAAGCCGACAATCTCGCCATTCTTGTAAAACAGGTTGGTCGGACTCTGATAGGTGATCAGGCGGATGCTTTTCCTTTCCTGCATCCCCGGCAGGTCATCACGGGAGACCTCGCTGAGGTTCAGTGCCAGCAGGTATTTCTTGAGATAGGTGCTGAGAGCCTGTGATAAATCCTCGTCGCCGGTACGTACGATCCAGGCCTTCTGTTGTTCACCGGGCAGCTCGAAAATGGTCGCCAGATCCGGATGCTGCGGCAACGCGGTCTTCAAATACAGGCTGTCCATAATCACCAGATCATATTTGGCGGATGACACGCCCCGCAGTATTTCCTGCCCGGACATTGATTCGGGGATGACCACGATGTCCATGCCGGGATTGACGGCCGCCATGTTTTCGACCACGTGCCAGACCGGCGAAGACTGTTTCAGTGCAATTTGCCGAAAGGCCAGGTCTTCGAGCTTTTCGATGCGCGCGCTGTCCTGGCGAGCAACGACTTGCTGCAGGGATACACCCCAAGGCGACAGCGCGGTGGCTTCGCCCGCCATGCCCGCGATTAATTCCTGGCCCTGGCTGGCGATCAAGTCGCCCTTGTCTTCGAGCAGATGGTTTAGCAATTGCCAACGTTCCTCGACCTCGATCCACTGCGGGGTCAGCCCGTGTTCGGCGGCATAACCCTCAATCAGTTGCAACTCGATCTCGCTGACTACCGGAGAATTCAGCGAAGCTCGATGATATAGAACGCGCAACGAACCGGCGGCGCTTGTATCGACGTTGTCTAACGCACTGATCGCTTCAGCGGCCGGTGCTGCCGCCGGCTGGAGACAGGCGCCCAGCAGCAGGACAAACAGTGCTGCTGTCCTGAACAAAGTGCTGTTGTTGAATGCCCGCGTGCCGCTCATGGTCTGTTTATTAACTCGCTTATTTGCCAACAATTATGAGCTTAGCTCCTAATTATACAATATATAGTAATGTCTGAAACCACACATACTATATCTGGATTTGTGCATTGCACAATTCGTGAACTCTAGCACAGCCCCCGGTTCTATGGCAATACAAAAACATCGAGGTTCCCGGCGGGTATTTCAGGGTCAGGTTTTTGAAGCCGGGGGATAACTTTGGTCCTGGCGGACTTTGTGAATGGTCACTGCCGACACAGTGCGCGGATTTCCTCGAGCCGCTCGGGAGTACCGATATCCCGCCATAGACCGGTGTAGAGTTCACCGCTGAGCCGATCCTGATCGGCGGCCGCACGCAACAGCGGTGTCATGGAAAAACAGCCGGGGGCACAGCCCGCAAACAGTTCGTGGTGATACAGACCGATACCGCTGAAGGTATGGCGTGACGGCCCGGTATTGCGTATCCGGCCACCGTCCAGGGCAAAATCTCCCCCGGGATTGTGTGCCGGGTTGGGCGCCAGCACCAGGTGGGCCAGTCCCTCGGGCCTGTCCGGCAGGCGCTTGCAATCATAATCCGTCCAGACATCGGCATTGATGGCAATGAACCAGCCGCCGCCCAACAGGGGCAAGGCCTGGCGGATACCGCCGCCGGTCTCCAACGGCTGCTCGCCTTCCGCGGAGTAGGCGATGCTCAGGCCGAAACGCCGGCCGTCTCCCAGCGCTGTCTCGATCAAGTGCCCCAGCCGTCCGTGGTTGATAACAACGTGGTGCACCCCCGCGGCCGCCAGGCGTTCGAGGTGGTATGCGATCAGCGGTTTACCGGCTACCTCGAGCAAGGGCTTGGGCGTGTCATCGGTCAAGGGCCGCATGCGTTCGCCGCGGCCGGCCGCCAGGATCATGGCGTGCAACGGTTTATCTCCCGCTCGAGCGCCGGGCTGACCACGCCCTCGATAAAATCGCACAGCGGCTCAAGCTCTTTTTTATACTGCATGCGTAAATCAACAATGTAGCTCAGGGTCCGGGGAATATCCTTGAGGTAACCCGGCTTGCCATCCCGATGATACAGCCGGCAGAAAATCCCGGAGGCCTTCAGGTGTCGCTGCACCCCTGTCAGATCGAACCAGCGTTGCAACCGCGGCTCGTCCCGCAAACCCGGCGCGGCTCCGTCAGCATACTGCCTTAACCACCCATGGATGCGTTCAGCAGGCCATTTGACATAGCAGTCCTTCAACAAGGACACGATGTCGTAGGTCAGGGGGCCGTACACGGCATCCTGATAGTCCAGCACACCGGGGTTGTGTTCCGCGATCAGCATCAGGTTCCTGGAATGATAATCCCGGTGCACGAACACGCGTGGCTGCTCCAGGACCGTGTCGACCAGCAGCCCGTGCAACCGTTGCATCCAGTCTGCCTCTGACGGTTGCATGACATGACCGATGTGTTTTTCGACCAGCCAGTCGTTGAACAGCATCATCTCCCTGCGTAACAGTGACTCATCATAGGGCGGCAGTCCCGCGGTCCGGCAAGTGGCCTGCATACGGCACAGGGTATCGATGGCATCGGCATACAGAGTGTCGGCATTGGCGGCATCGAGAGCATGTAGATAGTGCTGATCCCCGAAATCCGTCAGCAGCAAAAATCCGTTGTCCTCGTCTTGCTCGATGATTTGCGGGGCGTTAACGCCAGCCTCGCGCAGGCGAACATTCACGTCTATAAATTCGGCGCAGGACTCATGCACAGGTGGCGCGTCCATCACGATCATGCTGCCCGCAGCGCAGGTGACGCGAAAATAGCGGCGAAAACTGGCGTCTTCCGAGGCCGGTTCGAGGGTAAAGTCGACGAGTCCGGCTGTATCAACAAGCCATGACTTCAGTTCTTCGTAGCGGCTGTTCAAAGCGTTGATCCTTTAAATTTGCAAGTACGCGCCATTCTCTACCGGGCACCGTCATATTCTGGCATTATCGCTGACACAACCAAAATTCAGATACTTATGTTAATTGCTTCACTGGGGTTAATCGCCGGCCTGGCCTGTCTGTTGTACGGTGCTGACCGCTTCGTAACCGGCGCCGGCAGCACGGCACGCAATCTGGGCATCAGCCCGCTCATTATCGGCCTGACCATTGTCGGCTTCGCCACTTCGGCCCCGGAGATCCTGGTCGGTTCGGTTGCCGCCTGGCAGGGTAAAACCGAGATCGCCATTGGTAACGCCATCGGTTCCAATATCACCAATGTCGCGCTGGTGCTCGGCGCCACCGTCGCATTGATCCCGATCACGGTCAACTCCAGGACCCTGCTGCGTGAATACCTGTTTATGCTGGCCGCAATCCTGCTGGCGATGCTGGTATTGCTCGACCAGAGCCTGAGTCGCCTAGATGCCGGCATCCTGTTGCTGGTCATGATCGTAATGACCTGGGTCATTATCCTCGCCAGCCGCCGTTCCGGAAAAAATGACCGTCTGCTGAACGAATTTCAACAGGAGCTGGAATCACCGCTCAGCGTCAGAAAGTCCCTGCTCTGGTTGTTTGTCGGGCTGGTCCTGCTTATCGGCGGCGCCGAACTCCTGGTCCGCTGCGCAATAATTATCGCGCAGGAATTCGGGCTCAGCGACCTGATCATCGGCCTGACCATCATTGCCATCGGCACCAGCCTGCCTGAACTTGCGGCCTCGATCATGAGCGTCATCAAGAAAGAGGCGGAGCTCGCCATCGGTAATATCATTGGTTCAAACATGTACAATATGCTGGCGGTCCTCGGTATTCCGGCGCTGATCCATCCGAGCACGTTCGACCCGGCCGTGATGTTCCGGGACTACCCGGTGATGCTCGGCTTGACGCTGCTTATGGGCTGGATGGTCTTTATCAATGGCGCCGGCAAATTTTACCGTGGGGAGGGGCTGGTGTTACTGGCATGTTTCGCCGCCTATCAATACCTGTTATTCAGTCACGGCTGATATTCGTAAATGCATCATGGTTGAGATGGATCAGGAAAAAATCATTGCGCTGGGACGGGCCGTGCTCGAGACCGAGGCCGGCGCCGTGGCGCAACTGGCCGCGCGCATCGACGACAATTTCGTCAAGGCCTGTCAGCACATACTGGCCTGCGGCGGGCGCACCGTCGTCCTCGGGATGGGCAAGTCGGGGCATATCGGCGGTAAACTGGCGGCTACCCTGGCCAGCACCGGCACCCCGGCCTTCTTCGTGCATCCAGGCGAGGCCAGTCACGGCGACCTGGGCATGATCACCTCAAGCGACGTGGTGATTGCCTTGTCGAACTCCGGCGAGACCGAAGAAATCATCAGCCTGTTGCCGGTGATCAAGCGTCTCGGGGTACCGCTGATCGCCATGACCGGCAATACCCGCTCAACCCTGGCGCAAGAGGCGACCGTCAGCATTGACGTCGGTGTCGACAAAGAAGCCTGCCCCCTGGGCCTGGCGCCAACGGCCAGCACCACGGCGGCATTGGCGATGGGCGATGCCATCGCCGTGGCCTTGCTGGAAGCGCGCGGTTTCAGTTCGAATGATTTTGCCCTGGCGCATCCGGGCGGCACGCTGGGCCGGCGCCTGTTGCTGCACGTCGCCGACATCATGCACACCGGCACCGAGATACCGGTGGTCACTGGCGCTACCCGCCTGTCTGAGGCGCTGGTGGAAATGTCCGCCAAGGGGCTTGGCACGACGGCCGTCGTCGATGACGACAATAAAGTCATCGGCATTTTCACCGATGGCGATCTGCGCCGCACGCTGGACAAGGATATCGACATCAAGCATACACCGGTGACCGCGGTTATCGGTGGTCGCTGCAAGACCATCAGCGCCGACAAGCTGGCTGCGGAGGCGCTCGCCATGATGGAGGAATTCAAGATCAATGCCCTGCTGGTTGTGGACGACAACCGGAACCTGATCGGCATCCTCAACATGCATGATTTGTTGCGAGCCCGGGTGATGTGATGAAAACAAGCAAGAAGCTTTTGGAAAAAGCCGCGGCGATCAAGCTCGCCGTTTTCGACGTCGATGGCGTGCTGACCGACGGGTCCCTGTACCTGGGCGAGAATGGCAACGAGTACAAGGCCTTTAATGTGCGAGACGGGCTGGGCATGGTGATGTTGCTCGACAGCGGCTGCAAGCTGGCCGTGATCACCGGTCGTTCCTCCACTATCGTCGCCGAGCGCATGCAGGCCCTTGGTATTGAACACGTCTATCAGGGTCAGGATGACAAGGGCGCCGCCCTGCTGGACCTGGCCGGCAAGCTGCATATCCGGCCCGAGGAAATCCTTTACGTGGGCGATGACCTGATCGATCTGCCGGCCATGTCGCGGGTGGGGCTGCCGATCGCTGTTGCCGACGCACACCCGCTGGTGCGGGAGAAGGCCCTGGCCGTGACCGAGGCTGCTGGTGGCCGGGGCGCGGCCCGCGAAGTCTGTGAATTCATCATGCAGGCGCAGGGCCGCCTGCAGGCCCGGCTGGAGAACTACCTCAACAATTGAATCGTGCTCAGGGCTGCGCCTGCGGGTCTGAATGCTGCTGGCGAAGTCGCTCGAGGACTGAATACAGATACAGGCAAAGAAAACCGGCGAAATACAGTTCCTGTACCTCGCTCCAGCGCAATTCGAAGCTGAAGCTGCCGAGGCCAAATACGTCTTTGATGCGCTCTGGTAATTTGATCAATATGGCGATCAAGGATACGGGCAGGCAGGCGGTGGTGGGCCAGAACCAGTAACGCCAGTCACCCTCGGGATAGGCGCTGTTATTCAGCATGCGGCCGATCGGCAGGATGACGCCGCCGACCAGCACCCAGATTTCCAGCAGCAGCCGTGGTTTTTGATCGAACCAGCTGCTGATGTTGTGGATATTGGTTTCATTCTGATCGTTCACGCCTCGC
>JBFGPT010000077.1:0-6511 GCA_041564575.1 Gammaproteobacteria bacterium
CGCAACACTTCGCGCCGGTATTTCTCATCGACGAGGCCTTACCCGCCGACCGTCCCGGTATGCCGGTGCTTGACGACCGGGGGCAACCGTCGTTTGACAGCTCACGCGTCACGGTGCACGTGCGCCTGTCATATGCCTGGTTTGACAACACCCTGCTGCCGCAACTGGTGTATGCCCTGTGGTTTCCGGAACGCCCGGAGCGATCCGCACTGGACATCCTGTCGGGAAAACTCGATGGCATTATCTGGCGGGTCACGATCGACAACGACGGCACGCCGCTGATCGCAGACAGCATGCATCCCTGCGGTTGTTATCATCTGTTTTTCCCGGGCGCGGCACTTGAACAAAAACCGCGGGCCAGTGCCGAGCTTGCCGAAGACAACGAGGTTGCACAGCGCTTGCCCGGACGCTTGCCCGGACAACGGCACGTGATCCGCATCGCCTCGCTATCGCATTACCTGGAATCGATTTCCGCCGATGACACGGTGGATATCGCGCACGATCATCGCGGTTATGAACTACGCGTCGATCATCCCGTGCCGGACCATAGCCTGCGTGTCATGGCCACCGCGGACGGCGGCAGCGCCAGCCTGTACCGGCCCGACGGCCTGGTGCCGGGCACGCAGCGGCGCGAACGCTGGCTGCTGTGGCCGATGGGCATCAAGAGTGCCGGGGCCATGCGCCAGTGGGGCAAACACGCCACGGCCTTCGTCGGCCGCCGGCATTTCGATGATCCGTATCTGTTTGACAAGGGATTTCTTCGCACGGGCGGCGACACCGCAGGCAGGTAAATTCGATGAGAGATCTGAACGAATATTCTAACTGCCTGGTCTTCGGCGCCAGCGATGGCATCGGCCACAACGTTACGCAACAACTGCTCGCCGCCGGTAACTTCGTGATCGGCACTTATCACCGCGATCGATCAGGACACCTGGACGCCTTGAAAACATTGCAGGATGAACACAACGAGCGCCTGCATCTGCTGTCCGTGGATATTACCCGGGAATCGCAGCTGGCCGCTGCCTTTGAACGGATCCGGAAACTCAGGCCGACTCTGAATCTCGTGATGAACTGCACCGGTCTGTTGCATGACGACACCGTGCTGCAACCGGAAAAACGCCTGGAAGATGTCAGCGCGGATAACCTGGCCCGTGCCTTTGCCGTCAACAGCAGCGCCCCGCTGTTGATCGCCAGATACGCACTGCCCCTGCTCAGACATGACGGCCCCGGCGTGATCGCCAACCTCTCGGCCCGGGTCGGCAGTATCGGCGATAACCGTATCGGCGGCTGGTACGCCTACCGGGCGGCGAAGGCGGCGCAGAACATGATCACCCGCACCCTGTCGATTGAACTGCAACGCCGTAACATGACCACGATTTGCGTGGGATTGCATCCCGGCACGGTCGACACGGCGCTGTCACGGCCGTTTCAGAAGCATCTTCAAGCGGGCCAGTTACACACGCCGGAACAGGCCGCCGCGGACCTGTTGCATGTCATCCGCGGACTCGATGCCGGGGACAGCGGCAAGGTATTCGCCTGGGACGGTAGCGAGATACCGCCGTAAGCACCGCGCAACGCCTATTCCTGCGAGACGTAGATCAGATCATCGACGGCAAAACCCAGCGCCCGCGCCTGTCCGACCAGTGTCTGTAATATTTGCCGGTCAAGTTGCGGTTCGCGTGCCAGGATCCAGAGATAGGATGTGTTCGGGCCGGCGACCAGGGCGTATTGATATTCCTGTTTGTCCAGCGTGAGGATGTTATAGGCGCCGTAAAACGGTCCAAAAAACGACACCTTGAGCCGTCCGATGTCCGGCCCCTCAACGAAATAGGCCTTGCCCTCGGCCTCATCCCAGGTCTTGCTCTGCGGATCATAACCGCGGTTGATCACGCGTATTCCACCGTCCTCGCGCAGGCTGTATTCGGCGCTGACCTTCACCAGGCCGCGTTCGAAGGAATGATCGAGCCGCGCGATCTCGTACCACTTGCCCAGGTAGCGCTGCAACTCGAAGCCGCTGACCGGCCGGGCGCCCTCGGGCACGCCACCACAGGCGGATAGCAGGCAATATGTGAATATCAGTGCAATGCGTTTCATGATGGTCACTCGAGTTGTTTCAAAAATTTGTCGCCCTGGCGGCGGATCTGTTTGCGTTCCTCCGCCGGGATGCGTTGCAGGTTGTTATAGGCCATCGCCATGCGCCGGTTGTCCCTGAATTTTTTTTCATGGCGCATGAGGTAATGCCAGTACAGTGTGGTAAAGGGACAGGCATCCTCACCGACACGGCGGCCGTGATCGTAGCGGCAGGTCTTGCAGAAATCCGACATGCGGTTGATGTAGGCACCGCTGGATACATAAGGCTTGGTGCCGACGATGCCGTCGTCGCCGCACAGCGCCATGCCCAGCGTGTTCGGCAGTTCGACCCATTCATAGGCATCGGCGTAAACGGCGAGATACCAGTCGCAGACTTCACGGACCTCGAGGCCGGCCAGGTTGGCGAAATTCCCGGTCACCATCAGGCGTTGGATATGATGCGAACAGGCGTGTTGCCGCGTCATATTCACCACCTCGGAGATACACTGCATATCCGTGGCGCCATCCCAGTAGAACTTCGGCAATGGTCGGCTTGCGCGCAGGGCGTTCTTGCTTGCATAGCCCGGCATGTGATGCCAGTAGATGCCGCGGATGAACTCGCGCCAGCCGATGATCTGGCGTATGAAACCTTCGACCGCGTTCAATGGCGCGCTGCCGCGCCGGTATGCCTGCTCGGCCTTGTGGCACACCTCCAGCGGGTCGAGCAAACCGCAGTTGAGGTACTGGGATAACAGGCTGTGATACAGGAATGCCTCGCCGCCCTGCATGGCGTCCTGGTAATCTCCGAAGTGCGGCAAACTGTAACGGATGAAATACGACAGGGCGCGCCTGGACTGTGCCGCGGTTACGGCAAACCAGAACGGTTCGAGTTCGCCGAAGTGATCGGCGAAGTTTTCATGCACCAGCGCCAGCACCTGCCGTGTGATCGCATCCGGCTCGAATTGTTGCGGCCCCTTGAATGCGGTCTTTTGCTTCAGCGGCTTGCGGTTCTGCTTGTCAAAATTCCATTGGCCGCCTGCCGGCTTGTCACCATTCATCAACAGGCCGGTATTGCGCCGCATCTGCCGGTACCAGTACTCCATGATCAGTTCCTTGCGGCCGCTGGCCCATTCGGCAAACTCTTCGTGCGAGGCAATGAACCGATCGTCCGGCCGTATCTCAACCGGCAGTTTCATCTTTTTTTCCCAGTCCCGGAATTCTTCCAGCAGGCGATACTCGCCCGGTTCGGTTATCACCAGCCGGTCGTATTTTTTCGCCTGTAACTGCCGCCGGACCTCGCCGGCCAGCGAACCGCTGTTATCCGGGTCATCGTATTTTGTATACACGATGCGATGGCCATGCTCCGCAAGTGTCGCGGAGAAGTGCCGCATAGCCGAAAACAGAAAAGCGATCTTTTTCCTGTGATGTTTGACATAAGTCGCCTCCGCCCGGACTTCCGCCATCAACAGGGTATCGGACTTGTGCACATCGCGCAGGGAAGACAGGTTTTCAGACAACTGGTCGCCCAGGATCAAACGCAGCACGGGCATGGATTCTTCCTGTCGGTTACTTTCATATCGGAAACGGTTCAGTTGACACAGGCCATAATGTTGAACCTTCTATGGCTTGATGATCTCGATCGTATTGCCGAAGGGATCCTGTATATATACCGACTCGGTGCCGTCGCGGTGTTGTTTCAGTTCCCCGAATTTACCGGCATTGCGGTTTTCAATCGCGAAATGCGCAGGATGCTGATCAGGCACAACCAGCGCCAGTGACAGGTTTTCAAACCTGAGCAGGGCCCAGCTGTCATCCTCGTACCTGACTTCCGCGTCAAAGCTCTTGCAATACCAGTTGACCGCTGTGTGAATATCATCCACCTGAATCGCGACATGATGTATTTTATCCATGGTGCCCCTGTTTTCTGACTGTATTTTCTGTTTCGCCATTGATCGAGCCTGACGTAGTATATTGACCGCTAACCCGGCGCAGCAGTTCAGGTAAAAAAACTCTGGCGAATACCGTCGATGACGTATTGCACCGCCAGCGCGGCGAGGATCAGGCCCAGCAGGCGGCTGATGACATTGGCGCCGGTCTCGCCCAGCAAACGGGTGATCGGCCGTGCCGCGAACAGGGCCAGCAAGGTGATCAACATGATTACGAGGATGACAAAACTCATGATCACGCGTTCACCGGCACCGCCGACCTGGCCCGCCATCAGCATCACCGTGGTCAGGGCGCCGGGGCCGGACAGCAGCGGAAAGGCCAGCGGAAACACGGAAATGTCCTGCTTTTGCTCCGCCTCATGCTGTTCACCCAGCGTCGTCGAGCGCAGGCCGGAGTGCCGGGCGAAGACCATCTCCAGAGACAGCAGGAACAACAGGATACCGCCGGCGATACGAAAGGCCGGCAAGGTGATCCCCATCCAGCCGAGCACGGCATCGCCGACAAAGAAAAACAGGAACATGATGATGGTCGCCAGCACGACGCCGCGGATTGCCATGACTCTCTGCTGGGCGGGATCAAAATTTGAACTGAGGACGGCGAACAACCACGCCACCCCGATCGGATCGATCACGATGAACAGCACGATCGAGACATTCAGCACGTCACTCATGAACTCGCTCCGGGAACTTTTTCAGCAAAAAAGCATGGCAAGCAGATACATTGCAACGCTCCGGCGAACATGACCATGATAACACCCGGACACACGAAAGAAATCATGTGACGCGGTGCCGACGGACCAGTCAGCAACGATGTATAAAGCGCAAGCGGACCGCGGGACGGGAGGGGAAAAGATACTGCACGAAACGCTGACGCAACGGCCAGCGGTGGTGACTAGCGGCGCCGGCCCTTGTGACCCTTGCCGCGTGCCGTCTCGAAATTAACCTTGAGAAATTTACCTTCGACGGACTTGCCGTCCAGACCCGCAATAGCAGCGCGGGCCTCATGTCCTTCCATTTCAACGAATCCAAATCCCTTGCAGGTGCCTGAAAACAGGTCCTTCACCAGCCTGAGTGAATGGACCTTGCCGTCGGGAGAAAAAAGCGCCATCAAAGACTCTTCCGTGGTCGTGGGTGGCAAACTGCCGATAAATAATTTTTTCAGGACGTTACTCCGTTAAGTTTCAGGGATTTAACCCGCAGAAGCTGCGGGTTAACCCTTTTTGAATGACAGATATTCAGACTCCTACGTTTTTTGCCTGGGGACCCTTGGGACCATCTTCGATTTCGAAGTTGACCTGTTGTCCCTCGGCCAGGGTACGAAAGCCTTCACTGGCGATAGCTGAGAAATGAACAAAGACATCCTTGCCGCTGTCGCTGGGTGTAATAAAACCGAAACCCTTGGATTCGTTAAACCACTTTACTGTTCCTGTTGCCATAACTGTTACCTCTTGAATCTTGATTATTGAGTATTGATGAACCGTGTTACAAATCTTGCGAGGTATTTAACAGGAGGTAACTTTGAAAAGTACTTCTGGCAAAAACCTGGATAGAATGTAGCTCAGAGGGGATACTTTACTTATTTTTCACCGAAAACACTACATAAACTTTGAAATTACACGGGAAAAGGGCGTTTTTCAGCTGAATATGCAACGCCGGGAAAACCCAATAAAACCATCGCGATATACGGTTCTCCCCCTGCCGGCCTACCGCTACGTGCCGGGCCGGGCCCCGCACCCGACCCGTGACCCGGATGGCCACTCCTACGGCAAGCCCCATCCGACGCCCGCGCACTTCGATGTCAGCCGCTGGCAGGACAGCGAAGATTACCTGTACGGCATCGACCTGTTTAACGAGGCCTACTGGTGGGAGGCGCATGAATCCCTGGAACAGGTCTGGGTAGCGGCCGGCCGCACGACCG
Organism: Gammaproteobacteria bacterium; assembly: GCA_041564575.1. GTDB lineage: Bacteria > Pseudomonadota > Gammaproteobacteria > Eutrophobiales > Eutrophobiaceae > UBA4486. Next base: position 5,935 of record JBFGPT010000077.1, read on the forward strand.
CTACCGGACAGTTTATCCAGGGACTGATCCTGATCGCGGTCGCGCAGCTGAAACAGCACCAGGGTTTTACCGACGTCGCGCAGCGCATGGCCGCCGAGGGACTGGACAGGATGCGGCAGGTCCGGGGCGAATTTCTCGGAATCGACATGCGGGCCCTGCGACCGGCCGTCGAGTCTTTTATCGATAGCCCGGCGCAACACACCGTCTATATCAAGCTGCACGGCCTGGATCATCGCTGATCAACCCGCGTCGCCGCGAGTCGCAAACGCTGCGCGCGGTACATGCATTTTCCCCGTCAAAACCGCGTAATAATGCCGCCATTTCCGGCTTTCCTTGGCTTCGCTATCGATTAGAATAGGGATTCATTCTTCAGACGGTAGCTAATGGAAATGAGCGAACAGGCCTCCCCGGTTGCACTGGAACCCGGATACGAACTGCACTGGTACCGCATCAAGCAGGTACTCGGCCAGGGGGCCTTCGGCATTACCTATCTCGCCCACGATATCAACCTGGATCGGGAAGTCGCCATCAAGGAATACCTGCCGGGACAGTTCTCGATACGCACCGGCGATCTCAC
>JBFGPT010000078.1:0-6510 GCA_041564575.1 Gammaproteobacteria bacterium
CGGTCGCGGCCACCGCGAGTCCCGCGGCGACCACCGTTGCAGAACCTCCCGACGAACCGCCGGGCACGTGATCGGTCGACCAGGGATTGCTGACCGGCCCGTAAAAACTCGTCTCGTTGGACGAACCCATGGCGAATTCATCCATATTGGTTTTTCCAAGCATGACGATGCCGGCCGCGTTGAGTTTGGTTACGACGGTGGCGTCATACGGCGCGGGAAAGTTATCCAGCATCTTCGATCCACAACTGGTCTTGATACCGTGTGTGCAAAAGATGTCCTTGTGCGCGAACGGGATGCCGGTGATCGCGGTAGCCTTGTCATCGGCGATTTGTTGATCCGCTCGCTTAGCCTGATCAAGGGCGGATGCCTCGGTGACACTGATGTAACTGTTCAGTGTCTTGTCGTGTTGCTTTATGCGATCGATAAAATGGCGTGTGAGTTCCACGCTGCTGATCTTTTTATCCAGCAGCGCTGTCGATAATTCGTGCAGTGACTGATGATGCATTGGAATACGTAACCTTTATCGGCAAGCGATCGGGTTTGTGATTGCCGGGCAGTTATTCAATGACACGCGGTACCAGGTAATGTCCCTGTTCCACTTCTGGCGCAATCGACTGAAACTGATCGCGCTGGTTGCTTTCTGTAACCCTGTCTTCGCGCAGTCGCGCGGTGATCTGCAGCGGGTGGGCCATGGGTTCGATATTTCGGGTATCGACCGTGTTCATCTGCTCCACCAGTTCGAGGATGCTGGACAACACCCGGCTGTATTCTTCGGACTCCCCATCCGTAACGGAAAGCCTTGACAAAGTGGCGATATGTTGAACGGTTTTTTTGTCTAGCGACATCAATATCTGCCTGTTATTTATTGAAAAAAAGGAAAATTTATCACAATCTACAGCTTGCCGAAAATGGGTCTCGCTGATAAAGTTGCTGCGTTTGCTAACGATATCCTTGCAGGGGTATGAAATATCCGTGAAATGCTGCGCGCTTGCGTCTGTAGTGCCAGGTCCCGAACTCAGCCTCTGCGGTAGTCTCAGCACCGGGGGCTTTCTACGAGCAACTCAATTTTAACCTATTTTTCAAGTAAATCAGCAGGTTATGTTTAGTCAATTACGAGGATTATTTTCCAACGACTTATCCATCGATCTGGGCACCGCTAACACCCTGATCTATGTGCGGGGCAAGGGCATTGTTTTGAACGAGCCTTCCGTCGTGGCGATACGCAAGGACGGCGATACCCTGAATGCCAAATCCATACGCGCCGTGGGTGCGGAGGCCAAGCGCATGCTCGGCCGTACCCCGGGGCATATCGTGGCCATCCGGCCCCTGAAAGATGGCGTGATCGCGGATTTCACCGTGACCGAGAAAATGTTGCAGTATTTCATCCACGCGGTTCATGGCAGCACCCTGTTCAAACCCAGCCCCAGGGTGCTGGTTTGTGTGCCCTGCGGTTCGACCCAGGTGGAGCGCCGCGCCATCCGCGAATCGGCGGCCGGAGCCGGTGCGCGCCAGGTGTATTTGATCGAGGAACCGATGGCCGCGGCGATCGGTGCCGGCATGCCGGTCAGCGACGCCCGCGGTTCCATGGTGCTGGATATCGGCGGCGGCACCACCGAGGTGGCGGTTATTTCACTGAACGGTATCGTCTATTCCGATTCGGTGCGTATCGGCGGTGACCGTTTTGACGAAGCCATCATCAGTTATGTGCGGCGTAATTACGGCAGCCTGATCGGTGACGCCACGGCGGAAAACATCAAGCACACCATCGGTTGCGCCTACCCGGCCAACGAGGTGCGCGAGATGGAGGTGCGCGGCCGCAACCTGGCCGAGGGCATTCCCCGGAGTTTTACTCTCAACAGTAACGAGATCCTGGAATCATTGCAGGAACCACTCGCCGGTATTGTTGGCGCCGTGAAAAACGCCCTGGAAAAGACGCCGCCCGAACTTGGTTCTGATGTGGCTGAACGTGGACTGGTGCTGACCGGGGGCGGTGCGTTGCTGAGAGACCTGGATCGGCTGTTGATGGAAGAAACCGGCCTGCCGGTGATCGTCGCCGAAGATCCCCTGACCTGCGTGGCCCGGGGTGGCGGACGTTACCTGGAAATGATCGAGGAGTACGGCAAGGACATACTCGCGATCGAGTAGGCTAAATACCGGTAATTTCCGGTAAAAACTTGAATTTCGGAGGATTCGGTCCATCCTAGATGGAAGGATCGTAAATAGCACTGAATTGATGATGATGTGCCGGAACACTGAAGAACCGGTGTTTTGTTAACATGTAACAGGAGAATTTTTATCAATACCCTGTTTCAGAAGAGTCCGTTTGCCAACATCAAGATTATTGTGCTGGTGGTGTTGTCGATCATTATCATGATCCTGGATCACCGGCAGGGGCATATGGATTCGGTCCGGTCATTGCTGTCGACAGCGATTTATCCCATACAGTACGTCGTCAACCTGCCGGTAAAACTTGCCGGCAGTATCAATGATGCCGTGACCATGCGCTCCTACCTGCTGGATGAAAACAACCGTCTGCGTGAAAAGCACCTGATGCTGAACTCCAAGCTACAGCGGTTTGAAATCCTCGAGGCCGAAAACAATCGTTTGCGTAACCTGTTTGAATCCTCCCTGCGTCTGAAGGAGCGTGTCCTGATCGCCGAGTTGATCGCGGTGGAACTCGAGCCGTTCAAGCACCAGATCCGTATTAACAAGGGCGGCAAGGAGGGTGCCTATGACGGCCAGCCAATCCTGGATGCCACGGGGATCATGGGCCAGATCATTCATGTCAGTCCATTTTACAGCGACGTTCTCCTCATCACCGATCCGAATCATTCGATCCCGGTCGAGATCAACCGTAACGGACTGCGTGCCATCGCGGTCGGCACGGGCCAGAAAAACGTATTGCAACTCGAACACCTGCCGAGCAACGCGGACATCAAGCAGGGTGACCTGATTGTTTCTTCCGGGCTCGGGCACCGTTTCCCCGCAGGCTACCCGGTGGGTACCGTCAAAAACATCACGCTGGATCCCGCCGAGCCCTTCGCCAAGATCATCGTGATTCCAAGCGCCCGCCTCGAAAGCAGCCGCGAGGTTCTGCTGGTCTGGCCGCGCGAGGAAGTCCGATATCAAAAGAGTAATCCCAAAGATTTTGCTTTCCACGATGCTAGATGAAAGACCCAAAGGCCGGCTGGTTATCGCGGCGAGTTTTATTATAGCGTTCATGCTAACGGCCATGCCGTTGCCGGACTGGGCGCTGGCATGGCGGCCCTGCTGGGTGGCCATGGTGTTAATCTACTGGTGCATGGCGTTACCGAACCGGATTGGCCCCGGCACCGGCTGGTTTCTTGGACTCCTGATCGATGTGCTGCAGGGCACCCTGCTTGGCATGAACGCCCTGGGCTATGCACTGATCGCCTATTTTGTCCAGAACAGTTACCAGAAGATGCGGGTCTACCCCTTGACGCAACAGTCAATCGTGGTCGGTTTTTACCTGCTGATGTATCTGCTCATTTCATTATGGGTTCGCGGGGTCAGCGATGATCCTGAAATCGGCTGGTATTACTGGATGCCGCTGATAACCAGTATGCTGTTATGGCCCTGGTTGTTTATTGTGCTGAGAGATATGCGCCGCAAGTTCCATGTCTCCTGAGCGCAGATGTTCGAAAATACCAGCCCGAAAAAATCCCCGGATGAACAAAGCCTGATTGGCGGCCGTGTCGTCATCACCGGCACCTTGATTCTGTTGATACTGGCGGTATTCGTCGCAAGGCTTTTTTATATACAGATCGTCCAGAATGAGCATTTCACCACCCTGTCCAAACATAACCGTGTCAAGGTGCTGCCCATCCCGCCCATACGCGGTCTGATCTACAGCCGAGACGGCATATTGCTGGCGGATAACTATCCTTCCTTCAGCCTGGAGCTGATCCCGGAGAAAATCGAGGATATTGATGCGACCATCGGGCGCCTGGGCGAATTGATCAGTATTGATGAGGACGATATCAAGCGCTTCAGGAAACAACTCGGGAAAAAACGCAGATTTGAAAGCATCCCGCTGCGCGTCAACCTGGATCAGCAGGAGGTCTCCGTACTCTCCGTAACCCGTCACCGCTTTCCGGGTGTCGATATCGTTGCACGTCTGAACCGGTACTATCCGCATGCAGAAGATACGGTGCATACCATCGGCTATGTTGGCCGCATCGATGAACAGGATCTTGCCCGGCTGGACGAATCCAATTACAGCGGCACCACGCATATTGGCAAGCTGGGCATTGAAAAACATTATGAAGACATCCTGCATGGCAAGGTCGGTTACCAGCAGGTCGAGGTCAATGCCCAGGGCCGTGTGATACGCATCCTGGACAAGGTACCGCCCGAGGCCGGCAAAAATATTTACCTGACCCTGGACCTGTCGCTGCAGCGGGCGGCGATGAAGGCCCTGGAAGGCCGGCGCGGCGCCATCGTTGCCCTGCAACCCGAAGATGGTTCCGTCCTCGCCCTGGTCAGTTCTCCCGGATATGACCCGAACCTGTTCGTCAATGGTATTGATACAAAGTCCTATAAATCGCTGCTGGGATCAAAGGACATCCCCCTGTTGAACCGCGCGACCCAGGGCAAGTATCCGCCTGGCTCGACCATCAAGCCGTTCCTCGGACTTGCCGCGCTGGAAGATGGCGTGCGCCAGGTGCAGGAACAGACCTGGTGTCCCGGCTGGTATTCTCTCAAGGGCAGCAGCCACCGTTACCGTGACTGGAAAAAACAGGGTCACGGGCACGCCGATCTGAACTTCGCTATCATGCAGTCCTGTGATGTTTATTTTTATGACCTGGCACACGAGATGGGCATCGACCGCATCCATGCGGCCCTGGACAAATTCGGGTTTGGCAAAAAAACCGGCATTGATATCGGCGCGGAATCCTCAGGACTCAATCCGTCGCGCGAGTGGAAGCGCGGCGCCATGGGGCAGCCGTGGTATCCGGGTGAGACATTGATCAGCGGCATTGGCCAGGGATATATCCTGACAACGCCCCTGCAACTGGCTACCGCGACCGCTGAACTCGCCAGCCGCGGCAAAAAACTGGTCCCGCACCTGGTGCGAGAATATCGCGATCCGATTACCGGCGTGACCACGCAGGTCAACAATGAGGATAATGGCAGTATCGGCCTGAAGGATCCCGGGCATCTGGATTACATTATCAACGCGATGGTCGATGTCGTGCACGCGGCTCGCGGCACGGCCCGGCGCAGCGGTCTCGGCGCGGCCTACCGTTTCGCCGGCAAAACCGGTACCGCGCAGGTCATCGGCATCGCCCAGGACGAGGAATACGAGGAAGAAGAAATCGGCGAGGAATTCAAGGACCACGCCTGGTTTATTGCCTTCGCGCCCGTGGACAAGCCGAAAATCGCCCTGGCAATACTGGTTGAAAACGGGGGCGGCGGTTCGCGCACGGCCGCACCGATTGCCAGGATACTGTTCGACCACTATCTGGCGAGTGACACGAAGAGCTGACGGTCATGGAAAGCAAAAGTCTGTCACAGCGCCTGCACGTGGATTTTCCGATCATCTTCGGGACCCTTGTCATTTGCAGTATCGGCCTCGTCATCCTCTACAGTGCCTCCAACCAGCAGATGGACATCATCATCAGGCAGGGGATCAGGATTGCTATTGCACTGGTGTTGATGATACTGGTTGCGCAGATTTCCTCCACCTCCATACAGCGCTGGTCGCCGGGCCTGTACGTGTTCGGCGTGTTCCTGCTGATCCTGGTGATCCTGGTCGGCGATATCGGCAAGGGCGCCCAGCGCTGGCTGGACCTGGGACTGTTCCGGTTCCAGCCCTCCGAGATCATGAAGCTCGCTGTGCCGATGGCCGTGGCCTGGTATTTTGCCGGCCATGAAATTCCGCCAAGGCTGTCCAGGCTGCTCATTGCCTTCGTCGTTGTGGGTATTCCCGTTATCCTGATTGCCAAGCAGCCCGATCTTGGCACGGCCCTGCTGGTCGCAGCGGCTGGCTGCTCGGTCATGTTCATCGCCGGTATTCGCAAGAAGATACTGGCCATACTGGGGCTTCTGGCGACCTGTTCCGCACCCCTGTTGTGGTATTTCATGCATGATTACCAGAAACGCAGGGTCCTGACGTTCATCGACCCGGAACAGGATCCACTGGGCGCGGGATATCATATTATCCAGTCGAAGATTGCCATCGGGTCCGGCGGCCTGTATGGCAAGGGCTGGCTTAACGGCACCCAGTCCAATCTCGAGTTCCTCCCGGAACGTTCCACTGACTTTATCTTCGCCGTCTACTGCGAGGAATTCGGTTTCATGGGTGTTTTATTCCTGGTGTGCGTTTATTTGCTGATAATATTTCGCGGTTTGTATATTGCGTATAATGCACAGGAGAAATTCGGCAAGTTACTCGCCTCGGGGATCGTAATGACGTTTTTTGTCTACATCATCGTGAATATCGGCATGGTCTCCGGACAATTGCCGGTGGTTGGCGTGCCTCTGCCA